>JAJZAN010000016.1 GCA_021799435.1 Bacillota bacterium
GCCAATGCCACGGGGGTCCCGCCGCCAAAGGAGGGGGGCTAGCCAGTCGTTGCCGGGTACCGTGCCCTCCACTTGCAACTGCTTTAACACGGATAGAATGTGCTGGGCCAGATATTGATCCACCCGATGTGCCAGGAACTGATCTAATTGCGGGGTCAGGGGGGGACCGGTCCAGAGATCCAAAATCCCGGTCATGGGAAGGTTAAACCGAATTTGCAACCGGCCTCCGATGACCTTGGTCTCAATATCAGGATGGGCCACGAGCATGCGAACCCCCAGTGTCTGGTCCCCCACCTTGAGGCTTAGATATCCCTTTCCGGTTCGGCCGAGAAGGTAGCCCAGCAGGACGGTCTCCTGGGCGGGAAGTGCCCAGACTGGCTCAAGCCCTCGATAGACGAGAATGCGATCCGTCTGAAAACCGGTGGCTGTCGGGACAACATAGGGCATCCATATGCTGGTGCCAGGTGTGGGATAGGCTGTTTCGACGTCCCACTCGGTCTGTTGGTAGTTGACGGAGGTGCAGTTGTTACAGCCAAATGCGCTGCTCAGGGTGAGCGGCGGAATCACCCCGGACGCCGTACGGGCATGAAAGAACTTCTTGACCGATGGAGTGGCGACGACGAAGGCGGTTTTGTCCATGGGCGCTAGGCGGGAGAGAAACAACTGGGTCAACAGCATCTGTTGTCGGGTGAGGTTGCTCGAAAAGACTAAGAGCTGAGTCTGTCCCAAATAGATGTCGGTCTGGGTTCCGCCTTGCAACTGGTTAATCGCTTCCCCGGGAGTGAGGCCAACGGCAGACAGGCTGTACACCTGGGGGCCGCCCGAGCTGCTGCTGGTGCTTCCTCCAGTGAGACTGGTGAGGCCTGCGCGCGTGGGGATTTGCACGCTGACTCGGATCTTGCCGTGCGGTGCAGGGCTAAAGCCTAGAGCCAGTACCAGCGCACGCTCATCCACGGGCCGATTGCTCCAGCATCCGCTCAGAAGCATTAGCAGCGGCAGCATCAACACAATACGCCACCACTTCGTTGGTCTCATGTTCGCATCCGGCTCTGGGACTCGTGGAGGTTCACCCTAGGTTGGATGAGGTCGGGTTCCGCCTGATGAGGGATCAGTGTACGCAAGCTGACGGGGCGCCGGAGCAGCTGGGGAAACGGGAACCTAATCCAGGAATCCGACAAATCGGCCAGTCGAATGGGACCGAAAGGCGACAAATACGGTACCCCGAAATTCTCTAGGGACGTGAGATGAATAATGAGCACGACGGTGATGAGGAGCAGACCATAGACTCCAAACAACCACGCAGCCACGACAAAGATCCAAAACATCCACCGCCAGGTTGCGGCGATCTCTATCGCCGGGACGGTGAAGAGTCCCAGTGCGGTAAGGGTCACGATAATAATCATGAGGGAGTCCACGATACCCGCTTTCACAATCGCGGTGCCCACCACCACAGCGCCCACGGTGCCGATGGTGGTCGCCAGCTGCTGAGGCAGCCGGTTGGCGGCTTCACGGAGAATTTCAATGATGAGCCACATAATGATGACCTCGACGACAGGTGGGAAGGGAATGCCCTGCCGTGCGCCATCGATGGTCAAGAGCAGCTTAATGGGAAGCAAATCCGGGTTGGCGGAGGTGAGGGCGATGTAAGTCGGCATCAAATAGAGACCGATGATGAGCCCGGCTAGGCGAATCACGCGCATCAGGGTGCCATCCCAAAACGGTGTGGAGTAGTCTTGGGTGGTTTGGTAGAAGTCCATCAAGGTGTTGGGCAGCAGCATCGCCGTGGGATCATTGGCGGTGAGGATGGCGACTTTGCCTTGATCGAGGTTCCGGGCGATGAGATCGACCCGATCGCTAAACCGGACTTGGGGAAAGATGGTAAGACGCCGGTCCGACAGGTACTCGCCCACTTCATTGGCAGCTTGGACAGACGCCCGCTGGATCCCGCTGAGGCGCTCTCGAATGGATTGCACGATGCCGGGGTTGACCACGCTGTCCATATACACCAGCAAGACTTTAGTGTGGGTGTCGGTGCCGATAGTGAATGGCTCCATGCGCAAAGATTCGGCGGGCAGCCGCCGCCGCAACTGGTCCATCTGGGTCAACAGCACCTCGGTGAAGGCTTCTTGGGGGCCCTTAATCGAGGGCTCGGAATGGCTGCGGCTGACGCTCCGGGAAGGAAATTTGGTGGTATCCAATAGGATGACTTCGGCCACACCGTCGATTGCCAGCATGGTCATGCCCAACATAATAGAAGGAATAATGTCGGACCACTTGGATGCGGTCTTGAGATTGCCCACGGCCAGAACGTGCTCTTTTAAGGTGGTTAAGAGCGATGCGGGGTCCGGTACTGAGGGACCCGCCAGCTCGCTCAGCATGAGCGTGTCGCGATTGAGAATGTCGTCATCAATCTGCCCGTCCAGGAACGCAATCATGGCCGGCGCTGCCGCACTCCCAATGGTGATTTTTCGAACAATGATACCCGGCGAAACGCCCACTGTCGCCTGGAGGCGGTCGCAGGCGGCGGTGAGGGAACCGCTGTACTGATCCAGGTCGCCACTGGCCGCCATGTCCAGCAAGAGGCCCTCCAACTCCTGCACCACCGTCTTCGTGGATTCGGTTAGCTCCTTGAGGACTTCCTGGATGAGTGCCGACTGGCCCGTGGTGTTGTGAGGAGTCTCGTGGTGTCCCAAAAATTGTCCGCCCCCTCGGGCTCACGGTTCCCGAGCCGACAGCAATTTATGCAGACCAACAACCCCATTGTTGGATTGGCAGAAGGGCGGAAATGTGACACAGCGTTTAGCTCCTGCTAGTCTAGGGGGAGCGCACGTGCGAGGAGGAGGGCGTATGGGAACGGCAGGTCTCTGGGCATATCCGTGGGACATCGTGGCCGACGGCATCGAGGCGAGCCTGGGTCGGATGGAGGCATGCCATATTGATGAAGTCAGTCTAGCAACGGTCTATCACAGCGGCCAGATTCTTTCTTTGGCGGGTCAAGGACCGCATTTCGTGTCGGATCCGGTGCAGCCCTTGGTGGATTTGCGCGATCCGGCCGGACAGGCCTTTCTGCAGCAATTCTACGGCCCCCTGAAAGACCGAGGACTCGACTTGAGGGGCTGGACCATACTTTTTCATGACAAGCCGGACTGGAAGCCAGTAGAGACCATACTGGGACAAACGTTGAGCCACGCGCCGTGCCCGGCTGCAAACCAAGCGCGGGCTCGCGACCTGGTGCTGTCGGTGGCGGAGAGCGGATGGTTTGACGCTTTGGATTTGGAGTCCTGTGGCTACACCAGCGCCTTTCATGGCGCCCATCATGAAATTTCCGGCGTCGTCATGACTCCGCTGTTGCAGATGCTGCTTTCTATCTGCTTTTGCGCTGAGTGCCAATCAGGCATGTCGGACGTCCATTGGGACGCGCTGCGCCGGGACGTCAGGACTGGGGTGGGTGACTTGGTGAATGCCGCGTCTCCGCCAGCGGATGCCCATGCCCAATTAGCCGGCTTTCTGGTAGAGAATCCTGTGGTTTGGGACTATATCCGCGTGCGTTCCGCTTTCTTGAGCAGATTCCTCACCGATTTGGCCGAGCAGAGCGCGGTGCCGATCCGGCCCATCCTGATGGCACAGAACTTTCATGCCCAATTGGCGTGGATTGAAGGACTGGACCCGGATCCCGAAAGCCCCTTTGACCTCATCGCGCTCGGCTACGGGGATCCGTCGGTCATTGCTCAGGATCTCGCCTGGCTTCAGAGCCGCGGTTGGGACCTCGGCCGTATAACGATGGGGCAGACTTTGGTGGCAGGCCGCACCCCGGATTACGCGGCGGCTCAGGGTCGTCTTCAGACGGCGCTCGAGGCTGGCGTCAAACGCATCACCTTCTATAACTACGGCCTCTTGAACCAACCGCGGTGGGCCTGGCTTAAAAGGCTGGCAGCCCAAGTGGCTGCTAAGGTGTAATCACCGTCGGGGCGAAGCTTCCGTTCCAAGCCAGACCGCTGATGAGAATCGCAACAGCGTCCACGGTATTGCCGGGACCCGGCACATAGCCTAAAGCTTCGTACTGCTCAGGACTTTGGCTTTGCCATACTTGGCCCTGAAGAAGGGACACCAACGCAGCGTCCTTGGGATTTTGATAGGCTCGCTGCAGCGCTCCTGCCAGTCCGTCTGTGGTGAGGTAGTTGGTCAACGACCCGCCTGTCCAGTCAAAGACGCTGGCCGGGGCCGACAAGGTGGCGGCGAGAATGGTCCCATGATCCCGTCCCAGTTGTCCTAAGAGCGCATTCGGGGCCATCAGGGAGGAACTGGTCAAAGACTGAAGAGCCAGCGACGCAATAGATGATCCGGGGAGGGTGGCGACGACGCGCCCGGTAGGAGCCTCAGCCGAAGACTCAGGCTGTCCGGACACCCGAACGCCGGCAGTCCGCAGCGCGTCGACGAACTCGGTGGCGGCATAAAGGCCCGGATCGGAGGGGGCCAACGGCAGGATTTGGGTGGAGCCGACGGGAACCGAACCGGTCAGAATGATGGTGTTCGACCCCAGCTTCTGGCTGAAATTAAGGGTCGAGGGGCCGGTTTTGACAGTGGTAGTTTGATTCTCAATGACCATGGGCGTGTCGGCGGGGGAAAGGGCGACCTGCGCCTGAGACCCTGGCGTCCCACCGGACACATCGATAGACGCCAAGTCTCCGTTATACCACAGAGGACTCGCGGGAACGGCCCACCCTTTTCCAAAGGCCTCCCAGGCCATCCCCCCCGGCCACCGGTTCTGATTGAATCCGCTGATGCCGTTGACATAGCGGATCTCGCCGCTGACGGTGGTGATACCGGCCGCTTCAACATGGGCTGCCAGCGCTGCCAAATCGCTGGGGGAGAGATTGGCGTTGGAGCCTTGCAAGGTGAGGTTTCCCTGCAACACCCCGTTCTGGATCGTCCCAGCCTCCCAGACCCGCACCGGCGGCATGGCCGCCGGCAAGTGCTGGAGTGCGGCCATATCCAAGATAGCGCGCGGCGCCAGCCCCGCACGCACCAGCGTATTGCCGTTCTGTTGGTAAAGGATCTGCCCGGTGGCCGCATTGGTTACCGACACGGCCACATTACTAGCGGAGCTCAGCCCCGGCACCCCGGCCAGCAGCTGACTCACTGCTTTTGGCATCGTGCCGGAAACGGTCTCAGGCGGACCGGATTTGGGCCCCGGGACCTGGGGCCAAAAGGCGATGTTGCTCATCATCTGGTCGACCGGCGACCCATGCACCATGTTGGCTTGCGTGGGTGTTCCGTCATCGAGAATGGCGAACGCGATGAGATGGCCGTCTTCTGCTTTCACGTACCCGGCCAGGTTCCATTGGTTGCTGAGACTGCCCGGCTTGACCCAGATGGCGGTATTGGCTGGCAGGGCGTAGTGCCAAAATGGCCCGCACAGGAATCCGCAAGCCTTGGCGCTGTTTAAATGGATTAAGGAATTCTGAAAGGTGGAGAACCATGGCTGAGTGGCGGCATATTGGAGCAGCTCGACCACTTGCTGGCTGGACATTTGGTCCAAGGGAGAAAGGCCGGATCCGTCGACTTGAATCCGACCGGGCGCAATTTGCGCCTGGTTGGTCATTTTGCTCAACACGGTCTGGGCTGCCTGGACGGAGCCCGTGCCGGTGGCCGCGAGCCCGGCCGCCCGGAACAGATTTTCCGCCAGCTGGTTGATGGAATATCGGTTCTGCATGGCGAGTTCGTAGGAGAGCGGCGGGGAGAAATGCCGCGCCACCACCTGGAGATTGCTGGGCACAGTGTCCGCCACTGTAGCTGCGACCTTAAACGATGCCCCATCCCGAGCCATCGCTGACTGCAGCAGTCCTGCCGCAAACTGGGCGCCATTATGGACGGACACCGGGAGCGGGCCGATGGCGGTACCCGGAGCCAAATGACCGGTCACGACGAGGCGGTTGCTGCCCAACTTGCGGACAACCTGAATGGTATCGGCGCTTCCCGATCCGCTGGTCGAAGCGCGATTAATGACTTGGAACAGGCCCGGGGCTTGGGCAGTGCCGTTAAACTTAAACGTGACGAGAGGCTTTTGCCCAGGCGAGGTCCCCGAAACCAGCACGGCGACCTCGCTGCGTTCCGCCATGAGGGCGGTGCTGCCGGCCCCGTAGTTTTGGGTCAAAGTGCCTTGCGGCCAGCCGACGCCGTACACGGGACCCGTATAGGCGTTGGTGATGCCAATCACCTGGGTTACATGCGGAACCTTGGCCAGCACCTGCTGTGCCAACGTTTCCAAGTCGTGCCGCCCGTTGGCTTCCAGCCAAGGATCGCCGTGTCCAACTAGATACACCGGGCCAGGCTTTCCTGCCAGGACCGCTGGAGACGCAAGGACGTCGGTCTGGTAGCGAAATTGCGGGGACATCACTGACAGGGCTGCCGCTGACGTGAAGAGTTTGGTGACCGAGCCAGGGATGAGCTCTACGGTCGGGTTGATGGCGGCTAGGGGGCGGTGCGCCGTGAGATCGTAGGCATAAGCAGAGACGCGTGAATGGATCAGTTGTGGGGCTTGTACGAGCGCGTTCCAGTTTTGCTGCAGCGGCGTCGCATATGGGACCGGGGTAGATTGGGCGGCCCTGGGTGTCGATGTGGATGTGGTATGGAAAACGGGATGAACGGCGGTCTGGTGAAAGACCGCCGTTCCCTCAGATTGGGCTGCTTGCACAGATGCCGGGGACGCTGTTTTGGTGAAGCTGGGCGCATGCGGAATAAGAATTCCGGCTGTCGCCACTGCTGTCGCCAACCCAGTCCATGCCATCCACCGTCTGCCCAATTTGGTTCCTCCCCGTCATCACCTTGCCTATTGAAAACGCCGCTACGATGTCAAAGGTCACGCATGCGTCGGGGAGTCGGTATCCCTATGCGTCTTGGAGCAACCGGTCGATTTGGGTCAGCTCATCCTTCGTAAAGTGAAGGTTCTTCAAGGCGTCCAGATTTTCCTCCAATTGGGAGGGTCGGCTTGCACCAATGATGGCGGAGGTGACGCGATCATCCCGGAGCACCCAGGACAGCGCCATCTGCGCCAGCGATTGGCCGCGCTGGCGGGCGATGTGGTCCAGTTGATGGAGCTGTTCCAGCAATGCCGGGGTAATGTCATCGGGACTGAGGAAGACACGGCGGGCCGCCCGGGAGTCCTTGGGAATCTCGCCGCCTAAGTAGCGGCTGGTTAGGAGGCCTTGGGCCAACGGGGAAAAGACCACTGTGCCCACCCCGTTTTTCGCTAAGACGTTGTCCAGACCGTCCTCAATCCAGCGGTCGAGCAGCGAATAGGAAGGCTGATGCACCAAGAGATGGATGTTTTCCTTGGACAGCAGGTCGATGAACCGCTGCGTTTCGTCGGGCTCGTAGCTGGAAATGCCCAAATAGAGGGCCTTGCCTTGGCGCACCATCTGCACCATCGCCTCGACGGTTTCTTCCATGGGGGTGTCCGGATCGGGGCGATGGTGATAAAAGATGTCGACATAATCCAGCCCCATGCGCTTTAGGCTTTGATCCAAGCTGGCAATGAGATATTTCTTCGAGCCGAAGTCGCCGTATGGTCCCGGCCACATGTCCCATCCGGCCTTGGTGGAGATGACCAGCTCGTCGCGATAGGGATGGAAATCATCCCGCATGAGCTTTCCAAACGTCTCTTCGGCGGATCCGTACGGCGGTCCGTAGTTGTTGGCCAAGTCGAAGTGGGTGATACCGCGGTCGAAGGCGAGTCGAGCCACCGCCCGGCCGGTCTCGTAGGTGTCCGACCCGCCGAAGTTGTGCCAAAAACCCAGAGAAATGGCCGGCAAGCTCAACCCGGAGCGCCCTGCACGGCGGTACAACATCTGGTCATAGCGTGATGCCGCTGCTTGATACACGAGAAAACCTCCCTGATGATGTGCGACTACGAGTGAACGGGCAACGATGTTTCCGTCACGATGCGGGCTTTGTCGCCGCGAACCACGGCGGTTGAGACATATAACGGCCGACCGTCCGTATCATATAATACCGCTTGGTCTTTAATCCCCAAGTCGCCGGCGCTGGCGTGCAAAAGCCGGGCGTGGTCCCGGGTCAGCAAGAGCGGCTCGTAGGATTCCACGGCGCGTGTCAAAAACACGCCGCACTTGGTTGGAAGCAGTTCCAGCAGCGAGGTGCGCTCGACCTCCTCGGGCGTGATCGGCTGTACTATCCGGGCCACGTGCACCGACTCAATAATAATAGGAACGTCGTCGGCAGTGATGATGCGTTGGATTAAGAGGACAGGCGCACCGTTGGGGATGTCCAACAAGGCAGCCACCTCTAAAGGCGCTTTCGTATGTTCAATGGTCAGTACCCGTGATCCAGGACGCATGCCCTTTTTAGCAATATCTGTTCGAAACCCGCTGGCCAGCAAGGGAATTTTTGGAGCGTTCACGACGGTCTGCTTTCCTGGCGACCGTGAAATAAGACCTTGCCGCTCCAATTCGTCCAAAGCCCGTCGAATGGTTCCGCGTGAGACCTGGTACTGCGTACACAGATCCGCTTCGGAAGGAATTGTTGAACCTGGCACCCAGCGTTTGGTACGAATGTTCTCCAATAGCTCCTGTTGAATTCGAAAGTACTTTGGAACGTGTTGGAAGGCTTCATCCGTTTCGAACGTATAGTTTTGCACTCAACTCGCCTCCCTGTGGTTGACACCATGAATCACCGCAGATATAAATGTATTGTTGGTTAAATGTCTAGACAATTATAACTTTGTTTACCTTTGCTGGTAAATAGCAGTATTTTCTATCTATTAAACCGTTTCCGCTTCCCATTGTCTACCTGCTAAGGAGGACTTCATTGATGGAAAAGCGTCGAATTGCGCTCATGGCGGTCCCCGTTGTTGGCGCCATGGTTTTGTCCGCGTGTGGTTCGCAGACGACCAACAACACGACGTCGGCTTCGGGCAAAGTTCCCCCGATGGTTCTGTCGGTAGACCCCGGCAGCCCGCTGTACAGCAAGAACTGGAACCCCTTCTCGCCCAACGCGTTGTGGGGCCAGGCGTGGATCTATGAAACGCTGTATTACAACGATGCCATGAACGGGCATCAGACCCCGTGGTTGGCCACATCGTACAAGTGGAACAGTCCGCTGCAGCTCACGTTCACCATCCGCAAGGGTGTGAAGTGGTCCAACGGTACTGCGTTCACCCCGAATGATGTAGTGTTCACGTTTGATATGTTGAAGAAGTTCCCGGCGTTGGACACCAATGGTGTCTGGAGCGTTTTGAAGAGCGTGACCGCCCAAGGCGACAACGTTGTTTTTGATTTCAAGACCGCCGACGTGCCGGCGTACACCTACATTTCGGGTACCCCGATTGTACCGGCTTCGATTTGGTCGAAGGTCAAGAACCCGGTCACCTGGACCAACCCCAACCCGGTTGGCACGGGCGCTTACTTGGTGAAGTCCTACACTCCGCAGGAATTCATCCTGGTGAAGAACCCGCATTATTGGCAGGCCAGCAAGGTCAAGGTTCAGGAGATTGAATTCCCGGCCGTGTCGGAAAATGCCAACACGGTATGGCTAAACTTGTCGCAAGGCAAGTACACGGCGGCTAACGCGTTCGCTCCGAACATCTACAAGACGTACTTGAACAAAGACCCCAAGTACCGTCACATTTGGTTCGCGCCCAGCGGCGCCTCCAACTTGACCATGAACTTGACCAAGTACCCCTTCAACAACCAGACCTTCCGTCAAGCGATGGCCTACGCTGTCAACAAGCCGGAAGTCTCTACAAAGGGTGAGTACGGCTATTCGCCGGTGGCCAGTCAGACCGGACTCACGTTGCCGGCCAACCAGTCGTACCTCGACACCGCCTTGGTAAAGCAGTACAACTACCATTACGACCCAACGAAGGCGGCTCAGCTGCTGAAGAGCATGGGCCTGAAGAAAAACGCCCAGGGACAGTTGCTGGGATCGAACGGGCAGCCGATTACCTTTACCATGATTGTACCCACTGGATTCAGCGACTGGATTGAGGACGCCTCGATTATCCAGGGCGACATGAAGGCCTTGGGCATTACCATGAACGTGCAAACCCCGTCGGTGTCGACATGGGTGAGCGACATGGAAACCGGCAACTACGACTTGACCCTGAACTTCGGGTTGAACCAATACAACCCGTATTTCTACTACGAGTCCAATTTGGCGTCCGTCAACACAGCACCGATTGGAAAGAACGCCACGTCGAACTACGAGCGATACAAGAACCCACAGGTTGACGCGCTCTTGAAGCAGTACGCGGCCTCCACCAGCCTTACGCAGCAAAAGCAAATTATCGACCAGTTGCAAAAGGTGATGCTGACCCAGGTGCCGGTCATTCCGATGTTTTACGCAGCAAACTGGAACGAGTACGACACCCGGTACTACGTCGGCTGGCCGACAGCTCAGAACCCATACGCGACCCCGACGTTCAACACGCCGGACGCAGAGATGGTATGGACCCAACTGGCGCCTCGCAAGTAGTGAACACGGGGGAGCGAGGCCGCTCCCCCGTCTTCTCGCCATGCTTCAGCGTGTGAGCATCAAGCTGCCAGAGACCCGACGCGGAAACCAATGTTTGGGCGATCTTTCGGACTGCACTTGCAGCATAGGATGAGTCAACAGCCCGGCAGCCCTGTTTAGAGGAGAGTGTGGCATGCGCTATTTGGTACGACGCGGCATTATGCTGCTCTTAACCCTATGGTCTGCTATCACATTAAATTTCTTGCTGCCCCGCATGATGCCTGGGAATCCGGCCGAGGTGATGCTGGCCAAGTTTAAGGGCAAGGGCAACATGAGCCCCCAAGCGATTCACGCCATCAAGGTAATGCTGGGACTCAACAACGAGAGCTTGTGGCAGCAGTATCTGCAGTATTGGCATGACATATTCAATTGGAACTTTGGGGTGTCCTACACCTACTTTCCGTTTAGCGTGACCCATGAAATTGCCCAAGCCTTGCCTTGGACGCTGGTGCTGATTGGCGTGACCACCGTGATGAGTTTCGTCATGGGAACTGGGCTGGGGATCTGGGCGGCTTGGAAGCGCGGTTCATTGCTCGACTCCACCGTGACCTCGGTCTTTACGTTTGCGTCATCATTTCCGTACTTTTGGTTTGCTTTGATTTGCATTTTCCTGCTGGGCTTTGAGACTACGGTGTTCCCCAACAGCGGGGGCTATGCGGCCACCATGAATCCCGGGTTCAACATGGCGTTTATCGGCAGTGCCATTTACCATTCCATTCTGCCGGCATTCACCATCTTGGTCAGCTCCCTGGGCGGATGGCAGTTGCAGATGCGCAACAACATGATTGCGGCCTTAAACGAAGACTATGTGGTCTTGGCGCGGGCCAAAGGTTTGCCGGAACGGACGCTGGCGATCCTGTACGCGGCCCGGAATGCGATTTTGCCCAACATGACCAGTTTTGCCATGTCGTTGGGATTCGTGGTTTCGGGGGCTATTCTGGTCGAGCTGGTGTTCAGCTACCCCGGCATGGGAAACCTGCTCTACTCGGCCGTGTCCAACGAAGACTTCCCCTTGATGCAAGGGATTTTCCTCATGATTGTGGTGTGCGTGGTTTTGGCTAATTTTGCAGCTGACGTGATCAATGTCTTTCTTGATCCGCGGGTGCGGCGAGGAGGCGGTGACGCATGACATCCGCATTGGGCGTACTCAAACCGTTTTGGCAGAATAAGCTCGCCCGAGCCGGGGTCATTATGGTGGGCATCATTGTGCTGATGGCCATCTTCGCTCCTCTCATTACCCCGTATTCGCCCAATAATAGCAGCTTCGCGCCGATGCTGACGCCGAGCGCGCACCACTGGCTGGGCACGACCCAAGCGGGGCAGGACGTATACTCGGAACTAATCTGGGGCGCTCGTCAGTCGCTCTATGTGGGCTTTGCAGCCGGTATCGCTTCGACCATCGTGGGTTTGGTGATTGGCCTGATCGCAGGGTATGCGCCGGGCATCGTCGACGACATCTTGTCCTATGTCATTAACGTGTTTTTAGTAATTCCCGGTTTGCCGCTGATGATTATCTTGGCCGCCTACGCGCCGGTTCATGGCAGTCTCTTGATTATCTTTGTGATTACCGTGACGGGCTGGGCTTGGGGTGCCCGCGTGCTCCGATCGCAGGTTACGACCTTGCGGTCCCGCGATTACGTGGCAGCCGCCCGCTTTGCGGGAGACGGCATGTGGCGGATTATCTTCCGGGAGATTATGCCGAACATGATTTCCTTGGTGGCAGCCGGATTTTTGGGGGCGGCGGTGTCCGCCATTTTAGGAGCAGCGGGTTTGGAATTCCTGGGGCTGGGCGATCCCTCCATCAACAGTTGGGGAACCATGCTGTACTGGGCTGAGAACAGTGGGGCGCTCCTAGAAGGTCAGTGGGCCTGGCTGTTTGCCCCCGGTTTCATGATTGCGGTGTTGGGAACGGCATTGGTGCTTATTAACTTCGCGGTGGACGAAATGGCCAATCCGCGGCTCCGAAAGAAGGGTTAGACATGGCATTATTGGAGGTTGAGCATCTGACCGTCACCTACGGCAATGTGCAGGCCGTCCGTGATGTCAGCCTAAAACTTGAAGCGGGAGAAATCCTCGGCATCGTGGGCGAGTCGGGCAGCGGCAAGTCCACCCTGGGGTATGCGGTGACCAAGCTGCTTCGATCCCCCGGCCAGATTTCGCGGGGGCGGGTGCTGTTTGAGGGGCAAGACTTGGTGCCAATGGCAGAACGGGAACTGCGCAAAAAGCGTTGGAAAGACATCTCGGTGGTCATGCAAAGCGGGATGAATGCTTTGAACCCGGTTACGACCATCCGACGCCAGTTCGAGGACGCCATTTTGGCACATAATCCCCTGAGCCCAGCGAAGATGCGGGAACGCGTGGCCGAAATGCTGCAGCTGGTCAACATCGATGCGCGCTATGCCGACAACTATCCGCATGAGCTGTCGGGGGGCATGAAACAGCGCGTGGCGATTGCGCTGGCCCTAGTCCTGGATCCGAAACTCATTATTTTTGACGAGCCGACCACAGCGCTGGACGTGGTGGTGCAGCGCTACATTGTGCAGAACTTGAAGATGCTGCGGAAGCGGTACAATTTTTCCGCACTCTTCATCAGCCACGACTTGGGCACGGTGTTGGAAATTGCCGACCGCGTGGCGGTCATGTACGGCGGACAGTTGGTTGAGGTGCAGAGCGCCGGGGATCTCTTGAACAGTCCGCGGCATCCCTACACCAAAGCGCTGTTGCAATGTTTCCCCGATCCCCGCAGTGAACAGATTGAGGTCGTCGGCATCCCCGGAACGCCGCCCGACTTGGCGGATCTCAGCCCGGGATGTCCGTTCCATCCCCGTTGCGCCTCGGCTATGGACCAGTGCCGGGTGGAAACCCCGCACTACATCACCATAGGCGAGGCGGGGGTTGCCTGTCACTTGGCAGCCCGGGAAGTGGAGGTGGGTCAGAATGGCTGAGGCGATTCTTAAACTGGCGGACGTGCAGAAAACCTATACCCGCAAGGCCAATGGCCAGGTGCAAAAAGTGCGGGCGGTGCGCCACGTCACCTTCGATGTCCCGCGCCAGCACATTGTGGCGTTGGTGGGCGAATCGGGCAGCGGAAAATCCACCATTGCCAAGCTTATTACCGGAGTGGAGCGTGCCGATGGGGGCAGCATTGTCTTTAATCAGAAGCCTTTCATCGAGTGGCGCCGCAGCATGCGGGAATATCGCCGGCATGTGCAGATGGTGTTTCAGGACCCTTATGCGGCATTGAATCCGCTCAATACGGTGCGCTACACCATCAGCCGTCCATTGGTGAATTATCGGGCACTGAAGGGGCACCTGTTGGATCAGGAAATAGAAAAAATCTTGGAAACGGTGCACCTCAGCCCCGTCAAAGAGTTCGTCGACAAACTGCCCTTCGAGCTTTCGGGCGGCCAGCTGCAACGGGTGGTGACGGCGCGCGCCTTGGCCTCCAACCCGCAGTTGATTGTGGCAGACGAACCGGTGTCGATGCTCGACGTTTCGATTCGTGCCGAAATCTTGCACCTCTTGGACGAGCTTCGCACCAAGCAGGGGGTGAGCCTCCTTTATATAACCCACGACCTCATTTCAGCCCGCATGCTGGCGGACGAGATTGTGGTGCTGTACCGCGGAACCGTCGTGGAAGAGGGCAAGGCCCAAGAAGTAGCCCAGAACCCGATGCACCCGTACACCCAGCTGTTGTTGCAGTCTATTCCCAACCCATGGGCGCCGGGCGTGGAGCCCAGCGTGGACTTAAGCCGCTTGGACCGGACTAGTGATGATGGCGGATGTGTTTTTCGAGCGCGCTGCCCCCATGCCATGAAAGTCTGCGAAACAGCGGTTCCGACCTTAAAGAGCGGGGCCGCGGGTCAAAAGGTTGCGTGTTTCCTGCATCACGCCCCTCCGCACCAAGAGGTCGCCACGCCCTAGGCTGACTATTGACGTCTGGCCGGGTTGTGATTAAATGTCTAGATGTTTGGAGGGGTATTGTGTCCTACGTAGTGGGAGTCGATGGCGGGGGCAGCCAGACCACCGCCGTGGTAGCGGATTTGGACGGGCGCCTCATCGCCAAGGGGCGTGCGGGCGGCTCCAACCATCAGGGTCCTGGCATTGACGAAGCCTTGCGCCAGGTGCGTCGCGCGGTGGATGCGGCCTTAGACGCGGCGCAAGTGCCCGCGTCGGCGGTGGAATTCGTCCAATATGGGTTGGCCGGTGCCGACCGGCCGCGTGACTTCGAGATTCTGCGTCCCGCCCTGGCCACCTTGCCGTTTGCCGACTGGGACGTGGTATCGGATGCCTGGCAGGGGCTCCGGGCGGGGACGGATGATTACATCGGAGTCAGCCTGGTGTGCGGTTCCGGTACCAATGCCATTGGCCGCAACGCCCAAGGACGCGAAGTCCAAGTGGGCGGATTCGGTTATGTTTTTGGCGACTTTGCCGGCGGCCATGACTTGGCCGTGGAGACTTTTCGGGCGGCGGTGCGGTCATGGCAGCGGCGCGAGGAGGCGACCGTACTGACCGAGCGGGTGGCGGCTTATTTGGGTGTACCCGACATGGAAGCGGTATACAACAAATTTCTTGACGAGGATCTCGCCGTGCCGCTTAGTCTAGCCTTAGTGGTACATCAAGCCGCTGATGCGGGGGATGCGGTGTCGCAGCGCATTTTAGGGCAGATGGGTTTCGAACTGGGGCTGGCAGCCAATGCGGTGCTGGACCATTTGCATGTGGGGTCTCAGGAATCCCTGCCGGTGGTCTTGGTCGGGAGCGTGCTGCAAAAGGGAAAGAGCCCCTTTTTGCTGGAAGCGCTGGACGATACGGTGAAGATTCGCTATCCCCAAGTGTTTCTCTCTCAGTTGGATGTTCCCCCGGTATTTGGATCGGTACTCTTGGCGTTGGATCGATTGGGCCGTGAGGCAGCGCCCAGTGCTCGGGAGACCTTTAAGGGTTGGGAGGAGTCATAATGACAGACAAAGCGTTGAAAGTTGTAGTCATTGGCGGCGGTTCCAGCTACACGCCGGAACTTGTGGAAGGCATCATCAACCACCATTACGAGTTTCCGGTGTCGGAACTGTACCTGGTGGATATTGAGGATGGCCAGGAAAAGTTGGGCATCGTCGGGGCCTTGGCTCAACGCATGGTGGAAAAGGCCGGCGTCAACATGACGGTGCATCTCACCTTAGACCGTCGCGAAGCCATTCGCGGGGCCGACTTTATCATCACCCAAATCCGGGTGGGACGGCTCCCGGCCCGAGTGCGCGACGAGCGCATCCCGCTCCGGTATGACTGTTTGGGACAAGAGACCACAGGCGCGGGTGGATTCGCCAAGGGTCTTCGCACCATTCCCGTGATTTTGGACATTGCTAAAGACATTCGGGAACTCGCGCCCGATGCGTGGATGGTCAACTTCACCAATCCGACCGGTATGGTGACCGAGGCGGTTCTGAAGTATGGCGGCGTCAAAACGGTGGGGCTGTGCAATCTGGCAATCGGTACCCGCATGCAGATTGCGAAAGTGGCGGGTGTGGATCGGTCCTTGGTGGACTTCGAGTGGATTGGCATCAACCACCTCAACTGGGCGACGAAGATTCGCGCCGGGAACGAGTCGTTGATGGGGATGATTTTGGACGCCGCCGCGAACCGGGCCGGCGTATCCGTGAAGAACATCCCGGACTTTGGGTGGGACCCCGAGTTTTTGCAGACCTTGGGGGCCCTGCCGTGCAGCTACCTGCATTACTACTATATGACCGACACCATGCTGGATGAAGAGCGGGAGGCGGCCAAGACCAAAGGAACCCGCGGCGAAGTGGTGCAGCGCATCGAAGCCGAATTGTTCGAGCTCTACAAGGATCCCAATTTGGCTGTCAAACCGAAGCAGTTGGAGCAGCGGGGCGGGGCGTATTACTCGTTGGCCGCGGTGGAGCTAATTGCCTCTATTTACAACGACCGCCGGGATGTGCAAACGGTGAACGTGCGCAACGGGCACATTTTGCCGTTCTTGCCGGAAGACGCGTCCATTGAAGTGAATGCCGTCATTGACAGTCAAGGGGCCCATCCCATTCAGGTGGAAACCGAGGTGCCTCCCCAAATCCGCGGGCTTTTGCAGGTCGTAAAAGCCTACGAGGAACTGACTATTGAAGCGGCCGTCCATGGCGACTATGGGAAGGCTATGCAGGCCTTGACCATCCATCCCTTGGTGACTGCTGGCAAGACCGCGAAAGCGATGCTGGATGATATTTTGGCGGAGAACAAGGCCTTTTTGCCGCGGTTCTTTCAATAATGAGACTCACGCTGTCTAACATACTTCGGCCGGATTTGCCGGTCGAAGTATGGTGGGTGATCGCCGTCAATACCGCCATGCAGGTGATCTTCAACTTTGTGGGGATCTTCGTTAACCTGTACTGGTGGAATCAAGGGTCGCCGATTTTTCAGGTCAGTCTCTTTAATTTGCTGGGTACCATCGCACTATTTCTGTCTTATCTGGTCGGTTCGCATTACCTGTACAAGCGGGACATTCGGTTTGTGATGATTCTGAGTGCGGTTTTTGCGGGTGTCACCTTTGTGGCCTTGTTTTTCTATTTTCCGCATTGGCGGGATTGGTTTACAGCGGGGGTTGGATTTGCTTTTGGACTGACGCAAGGATTCTTTTGGGCGGCTAATAATTCGTCCATGTACACGTTCTTGAAATCCGAGCAATATGCGGACTATTTCTCAGTCAATACGGTCGTATCGCAGGTCATCGCCGTCGCCATCCCATTGATATCGGCCGGCATCGTGGGGTTGGCGGGCTTCAAGGTTTCGTTTTTGCTCATGCTGGTCTTTGTGCTGGCCGCTTTGGTGGTCTCCCTCAGGCTGCCGCATCGGGGGATTGAGGAGAACTTGTTCCGGCACCGTCCTCAGGAGATTTTCTCCAAACCCGGTACTGGGTGGGTGATGGCGGTGGTGATGTGTTCAGGGCTGGTCAACCAGTTTTTAGGGCTCTTTTCCATGATTTATATCTTTACCGTCAGCAATAATGTGGGCGTGGTGGCCCTTTTGAACATTGCGTACTCGTTGGTGATGCTGGGAGCGCTGGTGCTGTATCGTCGGTCTCAGTGGACTCAAGATGCGTGGCTGGTGACGGGGATTGTCTTAATTTTGGCCAGTTTTGGGATGGCCTTTTTTGTGGGCCACAATGCTTGGAGCACGGTCGTGGTCCTCCTGATGCGGGTGGGCGGTTTGTACTTGGCAGGGGCTTCTGGTCGACAGCGATATCGTGTCATTATGCAGGGTGATGTGTTGTGGCGGACACGATTTGGATTGTGGATGGAGATTCCGTTCGCGCTGTCGCGCACGGCCATTCTGACGGGCGCTCTGTTTGTTCGTCAGTTAGCCGATAAGCCATTCTTGCTGCTGACAATCCTGACTGGACTTGCGATGGTGGGACTGCCAGTGTTTACCCGGCTCGCAGTTCAGCGGTTTGAGGCGGTACATGGTGTGGGAACAGGATTGTAACTCTCAGCAAGGCGAAAGCGGGGGTTTTGATGAAAGTTCGGCGATTTTCCACAGCCGCGTTGGCGACCGTGTATGTGGCGGCTCAGGTCGAGAGTTTAATCACCCGGGAGGCGGAGCCGGTTTTGGGATTGGCCACGGGATCAACGCCGATTAACTTGTATCGCCAGTTGGTGGAGTTTCATCGCCAGGGACTCAGCTTTTCCCACGTGACTACCATTAACTTGGATGAGTATGTGGGACTGCAGGCGGACCACCCGCAGAGTTATCGGCGCTTTATGGACGACAACCTGTTCAGCCAGGTCGATATCCCGCCTTCCAACACTTTTTTGCCCAACGGCATGGCGCCCAATTTGGATCGGGAGTGTGGGCGCTATGACGCCATCCTCGATGCGCACCCTATTGATCTGCAAATCTTGGGCATCGGCCGGAACGGCCATATTGGATTTAACGAGCCTGACATTTCGCTCAAAACCCAGACTCACGTGATCGATCTGACCGAGGATACCATTCGCGCCAACGCGCGTTTTTTCAGTACCGAGGCTGAAGTGCCAACGCGGGCGATTACCATGGGCATTCAATCCATCCTGCAAGCCAAGGCCATTTTTCTGATGGCGTTCGGCCGCGACAAGGCCTGGGCGGTTCAGCGGGCCTTGTCGGGCGAGGTATCGACGGAAGTGCCTGCGAGCTTTTTGCAGATGCATCCCAATGTCACGTTTGTGTTGGACGAGGAGGCGGCGGAGATGCTCGACGACCCGCACGCCGCCGTGCTCGGCCATGAGAATTTAGGGAGCCGGTTGTGAAACATGCTGTGATTGTGGGCGGCGGCATCGTGGGGGGGCCGCCGCTTTCGAACTGTTGGACCGGGGCTGGACCGTAACGATTGTGGAGAAGGGCGAGTGGGGTTCGGGCGCCTCGGGCGCGGCCGCCGGCATGCTGTGCCCGGGTGCTGAGATATTGACGGCGACGGAGGTGCGTCGGGTGAGATTTTTGCCCTAAGCCACAGGGAATATCCGGGGTGGGTGAAAAAACTCGAGGACAGAGCGGGAATGCGGGTGCAGTATCGAAAGTCCGGCATGCTGCGGCTCATCTACGACGAAACCGCGGCCCTGCAGCAGCGTGCTCGGGCCAAGCTCCGCCGGATGACATGGCTGGAGGCGGATGCGGTGCGAGTGCTTGAGCCCAGTATCGCGCCCTCGGTACTCGGAGCGGTCTTATTTGAGGAGGACGCCTCGGTTCATCCCAAGCTGGTGCTTGCGGCGCTGAAGCGGGCTGTCGAGAATCGCGCAGCAAACTTGCTGGAGGGCACTCCAGTCCTCAGTCTCATGGTGGATGGCGATCGCGTGAGCGGTGTGGAGACCAGCTTGGGTCCCGTCACAGGCGATGTGGTCATTCTGGCAGCTGGGGCTTGGAGTCAGACTCTCGTGCAACCGCTCACATGGCACTGCCGGTTGTTCCCTTAAAGGGCCAGATGTTGCGGTGGGTCTGCCTCCCGTTCCGATGACCCATATCTTGCAGGGACCCGATGGCATGATCTTGCCGCGTTGGGACGGGTCGGCGCACATTGGCGTCACCATGGAGCAAACCGGCTTCGATGCCCGGCGTACCGTCGAAGGTCTTAGCGGCGTTCAAGACCAGTTGGGCGGGCCTTCGCCCGATGACACCCGACCGCCGCCCCTTGATCGGCGCGGTTCTGGGCTTCGAAGGGCTGGTGGCCGCCACCGGTCATTCCAGCGTGGGCATTTTCCTGGCCCCATTGACAGCGAGACTGGTGGCGGACGCCGTGGAAGGCAAATCGTCTCTCCTGTCCCATCCTGAACTCTATAACCCGATCCGGTTTATGGACTCTTAATAGATTGATGGGACGACAACCCCCGCATCATGAGGTCAACCACCGTATCGGCGGCCTCTTCCGGGCTGGAGAAAATACGGGAGCCGTCGGGGTTGCGCGCAAACCCAACGTTTAGCAGTGCCAAATAGGCGTGGGCCGCGAATTTGGGATTGGTTGATTTGATATGGCCCTTTTCGGTCTCGAGGCGGAACGCGTCGATAATCAGGCCAGACAGACGATGCATGGCGTCTTGAAGCCGCTCTCGATGAGATGGAGTCAATTGGGGGTCGGCTTCGGCCAAAACCCGGTCAAAGTCGAATCGCGTTTCGGCGACGGACAGGCGGGCTATCGCCAGTGCCCGCAGACGGTCGCCAAAGGGCCCAGGTCCATCCAGTATCCGCTGGGACTCCCGGTGGATGGTGGTCATGAGCGCCTCCATGGAGGCGGCAAAGACATCAGATTTGGCCGGGAAATAGTAATAAATGGACGCCTTGGTGATGCCCACGGCCTCGGCCAGGGCATCCACCGATACCGCATCGTACCCCGATTCCATAAAGAGATGGGCTGCGGTCCGCAAAATCATATCTGGGGTCGAGCGCTGTTCTGATTGTTTCGGGCGCCCCGGCGGCCGAGTCGACCTGCTGTGCATTAAAGCCCTCCTCGTGGCATTCATAGTATCACAACGCTCTTGACGGGCAAATTAACCTTCTAGTATAAATAAATGCGGAGGTGACGCGTTTGACCCCTGCTATAGAGATTCGAAACTTGGCCAAGAATTATGGCAACGTGGAGGCCTTGGCGGGAATTAGTTTCGACGTGGCTTCGGGAGAGTTGTTTGGGCTCTTGGGCCCCAACGGAGCGGGCAAGTCTACCCTCATCCGGATTGTGAGCACCCTGGAGAGAGCGGATGCGGGAACGGTCCGAGTCGGCGGAGTGGAAGCTGGGCGCGGAGATGCAGCCATTCGTGCACAACTGGGGGTGGCTCTGCAGGAGACGGGGATTGATCCTTTGATGACTGGATGGGAGATTCTTCTGTTGACGGGCCGCCTGTACGGTCTTTCGGGTCCTCAAGCGAGGCAGCGAACGGAGGAGCTTTTGACGCGGTTTGGTTTGACGGAGGTGTCGCGGCGGTTGGTTCGAACCTATTCCGGCGGCATGCGCCGTCGTCTCGATTTGGCCGTGGCGTTGATGCATGAGCCGTCCGTCATTGTCCTGGATGAACCTACGACGGGTCTCGATCCCACAAATCGCATGGCCTTGTGGAATCTGCTGCGGGACCTGGTCAGACAGGACCACAAAACCTTGCTTCTGACCACCCAATATCTTGAGGAGGCCGACGCTTTGTGCGACCGCGTCATGTTCATCAATCGCGGTCGATCGGCGGCTCTGGGGACGCCCGACGACTTAAAGCGAGCGATGGGGTACAGTTTGATTCAATTCACGATAGAAGGTGGCGACCTCGAGGCCTTTCAGGCCGCCTTGCGGCAGGCACAGTTCGTGCCACACTTCCAAGGCGGGCGGATCCAGATTTTCAGTTTGGAACCCGAGGTCGATGTGCTGCGGTTGGATGCTGCGGCCACTGCCACTGGTGCGAGACTGCGCCATTTGGAGATTAAGCCGCCGTCGCTGGACGATGTGTTCTTGAGTCTCACGTCGGGTCATCAAGAGGAGGTCGATGCGCGTGGCAACTAATGTGTGGTACCTGACGGTGCGCGCCCTCAAGGTGTCGATTCGCGTTCCTTGGGCGCTCATTCCCAACTTCGCCATTAGTTTGTTCTTCTTACTGGTCTACAACGGCGGGCTCTCCGGCATTGCCGCCTTGCCCCAGTTTGCCGGCAGCCATTACATCGACTTCATCCTGCCGGTGGCGGTTGTATCGGGTGCGGTAGGGGGAGCCGGGCAGGCTCTGGTCCGGGATATTGAGACCGGGTACTTAACCAAAATGGCCCTCACTCCCGTGTCTCGGCTCGCCTTGGTGCTGGCCCCCATGCTGGCTGGAATGGTGCAGCTGGTGGCACAAACGTTGGTCATCCTGCTGGTGTCCTTCACCATGGGGTTGACAATCCCCACCGGGTTCGGGGGATTCTTGGCCATTTTGGCCTTCACGGCGGGGTGGGGATTAGCCTTTTCCGGATATGCGGTGGCTATTGCCTTAAAGACGCGCAATGGGCAGGCTTCGCAAGCGGCGACCTTTATCTTCTTCCCCCTGCTGTTCTTGAGCGACACTTTTGTTCCCATGAGCCTGATTCGGGCCCATTGGATGCGCATTGCCGTGCACATTAATCCTACGACCTATGTGTTTAATGCCATGCGGGCCCTGCTCAGCCCTTCGGTCTCAATGCCCGCCATTTGGCATGGCATCATCGCCATTGTCGCAGCCGTGGCCGTAACCTTGACGTGGGCTCTGACCAGTACCCGGAAGAGCTTGGCAGCTCGGGGCTGACGGTCAATGGAGTTTGGATTTAAGATTCTTTGAGTGCCCTGCGGTCAGAGCGCCGTGCGTGGATGAAGGGCAAGGCGTCGATGCGGGCGGTTCAGGAATCAGGCCGCTTTCTACACTTGACCTCAAGGGCGGGTCGCTTGGGATTCCTCGACGAGGGCTTCCAAGGCATCGATTCGCCCTGCCATTTTGTCCTGTCGACGCCCTAAGACCCGGATGCTGAGCGACCGTTCATCAAAGCGCCGGCCGACATCAATTGCGAACCCGTCAAGCCGACGCTCAAGGCCCTCAAACCGCTGGTCGATGCCGTCCAACCGCTGGTCGATGCCGTCCAACCGTTGGTCGATGCCGTCCAATCGCTGGTCGACGGTGTCCAACCGTTGGTCGATGCCGTCCAATCGCTGGTCGACGGTGTCCAACCGCTGTTCAAACATCGACAACTGCTCGCCGTGACGAACCACCATAGCATTGGTTTCGCCAACGATTTTGAGGAGTTGGGCTAACGTATCCTCAATATGCTTTTCATTCATGTTCTCCGCCCTCCATTCGCGGCTGGGCCGAATTTAGGATGAGTATAGCGCGTCGCCCGGAGCCGGGGAAGCCAAAACCGGAGTGCTGTCGAACGGTTGTGGCCACTCGAGGCGTCTGACAAAGCTGGGTCGGTATGCTGTAATAGGTGGGAGGGAAAGGAGCGGAAGCGGTGAGGGAGTTAGCTGGACGGGTCGCCGTGGTTACGGGGGCCAGTCGTGAGCAGGGGATTGGGGCGGCGGTATGCCGTGCCCTGGCTGGAATGGGAGCATCCATCTTCTTTACACACTGGACCGCCTTTGATGCGCACACCGGATTCGCTATCGGCAGCGGACCCGACGCTCTGTTGGCGGAACTGCGTGAGACGGTCCCCGCGGCGGCTCGGGAAATGGACCTGTCGGAACCGGGAGCGGCAATCCGGGTGATGGACGCTGTCCAAGACAGCCTGGGGGTGCCGTCCATCCTGATTAATAATGCCGCCTATTGGGCCCCGGCCAGTTTTCGCGATTTGACCGAGGAGGTTCTCGACCAGCACTTGGCGGTCAACGCTCGAGCCACCACCATGTTGGCCGTGGAATTGGTGCGCCGGGCTTCGCCGTATGGCTGGGGGCGCATCATTAGTCTGGTGTCTGGACAAGACCATGGTGGTGAAGTCAATAATTTGCCCTACGGAAGCAGCAAGGGGGCCGTGTCGGCCATGACGCGGTATCTAGCTCTGGAAGCTGCCCCGTTTGGCATTACCGTGAATGCTTTAGACCCTGGGCCTACCGACACGGGATGGATGGATAAGGAGACGAAGGCCGCTGTTTTAGAGCAATTCCCCGCAGGCCGTATCGGCCTCCCTGAGGATGCCGCCCGTGCCGTGGCGTTTCTAGCCAGCCCAGCGGCAGATTGGATTACCGGCCAAGTCATCCGGGCGGACGGGGGATTTCCAGGATGAGATTTCAGAACCGTCCCATGGAGCCAGCCGATGCGGAAGTGATTAGCCATTGGCGGTATTCGCCTCCCTACAACTTCTATGACTTGGATGCGGATCCGGACGACCTCATCGAGTTTATGGATACGGGCCGCTGGGCAGACGAGCCGCACTGGGCGTTCGATGATGAGTCGGGCCTGTTGGCAGGTTTCTTGACCGCTCAGGTTCAGCCGGGCAGCGTATATATGGGGTTGGGATTACGACCGGACCTCACAGGAAGAGGGATCGGCGTCTCGTTTATGGAAGCGTGTTTGGAGGTTTTGCGCCATCAATGGCCCCGCCACACTCTCCGGCTGGATGTGGCGCTCTTTAATCAGCGCGCCATTCGGGTGTACGAACGAACCGGTTTTATGCCGCTCGGCACCTTCTGGCAAGACACTAACGGCGGGAGATACGAATTTCTGGCCATGCAACGCAAGGAAGAGGACTAGACCAAGACCAATGGGACTCGGGGGCGCGTATGAGCAGCGAACGCTATGTTCTGGCATTAGACCAAGGAACGACCAGTTCCCGCGCGATATTGTTCGACCAGTCGGGCAATCCCCGGGCCACGGGACAACGCGAGTTGACCCAAATCTATCCGGCGCCGGGTTGGGTGGAGCACGATCCCGAAGAAATTTGGTTTACGGAACAGGCGGCTGTGCATGACGCCCTGGTTCGGGCCCGTGTGTCGCCAAGCCAGATCGCGGCAGTGGGCATCACCAACCAGCGGGAAACAGTGATTCTGTGGGACCGGACTACCGGGCGCCCCATCCGAAACGCCATCGTTTGGCAGTGCCGGCGCACCGCGGATCTGTGCGATGCCCTGCGCCAACAGGGGTATGAGCCGCTAATCCGCGCGAAAACCGGTCTCGTGTTGGACCCGTATTTTTCCGCCAGCAAAATCGCCTGGACGCTGGATCAGACCCCGGGCCTGCGGGAACGGGCGGAAAAGGGCCACATCGCCTTCGGCACGGTGGATAGTTGGCTGGTCTACAAACTGACGGGGGGACGTTTGCACGTCACCGATGTGTCCAACGCCTCTCGCACGATGCTCTTCGATATTTCCCGGCTGCGCTGGGATGACGAGCTTCTGGACCTGTTTCGGATACCGCGGAGTCTGTGTCCGGAGGTTCGGGCATCCTCCGGGACGGTGGGGTTGACCGATCCGAGCCTCTTCGGCGCCGAAGTGCCAATTGCAGGACTGGCCGGCGACCAGCAGGCAGCCCTGTTCGGACACGGCTGCATCGAGCCCGGGATGGCGAAAAACACCTATGGGACGGGGTCTTTCCTGCTCATGAACACGGGCTTTGAGCCGGTATCTTCCCAAAACGGGCTTATCAGCACCGTCGCCTGGCAGGTGGGGGACACGGTGCAGTACGCCTTGGAGGGTTCCATTTTTACCACGGGCGCGGTCGTGCAGTGGCTGCGCGATGAGTTGAAGATTATAGGGCGTGCGGAAGAGACTGAGGCGTTGGCGCAGTCGGTGGACGACACCGGTGGCGTGTACTTTGTGCCTGCCTTTGCCGGACTGGGCGCTCCGCATTGGGACAGCCAGGCCCGCGGCGCGATTCTGGGACTCACCCGCTCCACCAACCGGGCCCATCTGGTTCGGGCCGGCCTCGAATCGATTGCATATATGACCCGCGACGTCCTGGAGGCTATGAGCCGGGACAGCGGCCGTCCCTTGGATGCGCTCCGAAGCGATGGCGGTGCCATCAAGAACAATTTCCTGGCCCAATTCCAAGCCGATATCCTGGGGATCCCCGTGGAGAGGCCGCGCATAACGGAATCGACCGCTTTGGGCGCCGCATTTCTGGCGGGCCTGGGCACCGGCTTCTGGCCGTCATTGGATGCGCTCCAGGAGGTACGCGGAGTGGAACGAACCTTTGAGCCCGCCCTAGATCCGGAGACCCGCCAGCAACTCTATGGTGGGTGGCAGAAGGCTGTGGGCCGCATCACCGGTTGACATGGGGGACGTCTAACGTGCCAGCGGCATTGGTCATCCCCACGGCCTGCCCGTTTTGATTGAGAATGAGGGCGTTGGGCGGCAACGGCTCCAGATTGGACTCGACGACGGCGCTGGTCCAGCGGCCTCCTTGCCGCCACAGCGCCATATTTTCACGGGTAGCTTGTCCCACGGGCAAGGCCGGGACTGACATCGCCCCGGTGAAACGCATGATTCCGCCCGAGGACTTGGCGGAGAGCGGGGATGCTCCCAGCCGAAAGCGGATGCCGCGCTTGGTAAACCATGTAGAGGGCGGGCTGGGGATGGAGTCCGGGGTCATCAGGGTGCCGCCCAAGTTCCAGATGGGGATGGCTGCTGGTGCAGACTGCCGGTTGATAAGCCCCCATGCGGACTGGCTCCAAGAGATGGCGCTGCCCATGCGCCCATCCCCCTCTCCCACATGAAGCACCTCAGCCCAAGTGAGGTAGGTGTGGGCGGCCACAGGGCTGCTGACGGCACTTTGACCTGCGCGGTTGTCCGCGGCAACCCAGTAGGTATAGGTGGTGCCGGCGGTGACATTGGTGTCGGTGTAGGACCGATTGGAGACCTGCGCCATCCGGCTCGCCTGGCTGAAGGCACGATCGGAGCTGGCACGATAGATCGTATAGGCTGTGGCAGAGGCCACCCTCGGCCACGACAGTGTCACCGACGCATCCGTCCATTGGGCCCGCACTTGAGGAGCCGAGGCGGGCGGTTGTTGGGGCTCATGGGCTTGACGCCATTGCACCATTTGCTGTTCACGGCTGATGGCAGCCAGAGCTGGTTTGACTTGGGCCAAATCTCCCAGCCACCCTGCGACATAGGCCGCGGGCAACAGGACGACCGAGAGACCGGCCAGGCTTAGGGGAATCCACGGCGGGAGGCGGCGAATCGACACGGGAACACCTCCTCGGATAGAATGCGTCTTCGTCCCGCGAACCCTAGAGGCGAGTGTCGCGGATCAGGATGATGGGTGGGCGTTCTCGAGCTCCGCGAGCGTCATCACCAGACCGAGATGCGAGAAGCCCTGCGGGAAGTTGCCGCGTGGTTCACCCGTGCTTTGATCGGCATGTTCTCCCAAGAGACCTAAATTGGTGCGGTAGTGCAGGATGCCGTCGAGAAGTTTTTGCGCATCGTGATGCCGGCCTAGGCGAATGTACACGCGTGCCAGCCAGAAAGTGGCCAGCACAAATGGGTGTGCGGCGCTCCCCAACATGTCGCTCCCATAGCGGTAGACCCAATGTCCCTTGACGAGCTGTTCTTCGATCTGGCGCAAGGTGCCCAGAAAGCGGGGATGGTCGGGTGCGCAATACCCATAAAGCGGCATCACCAGCAGGGCCGCATCCACGGCCTCTCCACCAAACGCTTGAGTATAGGAATTGAGCTCGGGGTTGAACCCCTGGTGTTCAATGTGCTGCTTCACGGTCTCGGCTGCCTTCATCCAGTTGCCCGCCAACGGCATGTGCCCCAAGGCCTCTGCCATCTGGGCACCGTAGTAGAGGGCCACCCAGCACATCAGTTGGGAATGGGTATAGGTCGCATCTTGGTTGCGGAACTCCCAGAGGCTGGCATCCTTCTGATGGTAGTTCTGCTTCACCCAATTCACCAGGCGTTGGATCCGGTGCCAGTAGAATCGCAGGAATTCCGTGTCTTGGGTGTCCTCGAAATACCGCCACACGGTCCAGAGAAAGTCGCCCTCAATGTCCAACTGGACTTGGCTGGTAGCGGCATTGCCTTCACGGCAGGGAACAGAGCCCCGGAAACCGGACAGCCACTCCAAACTGTGCTCGCCGCGAATTAAGGTGCCGTCGACGTGATAGAAAGGGGCTTGGAAGGGCTTCCCCTGCAAATCCATACAATTGAGCAGGAACTCCAGAAAACGCCGTGAGCCGATGTGGTCTCCAGCTGTTAACAAAGCCTCCGCGGCATACGAACCGTCCCGCACCCAGGCAAATCGGTAATCCCATTGCCGACTTTCGCCGACAGTTTCCGGCAGAGATGTGGTGGGGGCGGCAATAATGGCCCCGTTGGTCTGGTATGTCAGCGCATAGAGCACCAACATGGATCGACGGTAGGCGTCCCGGTGGGGACCGCGGTAATCTGGGAGTTGAGCGAGACGGTGCCGCCAGTATGCGATGTTCTGTTTTAAGGAGGCGTTGAGCGGTTCCTGCTCCATGTCTTCTTCCAATTCATCCACCTGCGCGTCGAGGACATCTTGTGACTCCACCAACCGTTCCTCGTCGTCTGCAACATATTGCAGCAACACTTCGTAATGGCCCGGGGGCAGACGCCACACACCGTTTTCGGCGGAAGCTTCTACAGCATGCGATGCGGTTTCCGTATTGATGGCCAGCACCAAAGCCTCCCGTGCCAACGGGTTTCGAAACAGCACGCCGGATCGGATGGGCCGCACTGCGGCCTGGATGAGGCCGTAATGAAACCGGGGACGGATTTGGATCGTCACCGGCACTTCAGTCCGGATCAAACGGCGCAGCTCCGGACGTCCTATCGTCAGGTAGTCATGGACCACTACGCGGCCTTGCGGCATATCCCAAGTGGTCTTGAGGACATTGGTGTCGGGTACATATTCTTGGCTTGGCTCCGGCACGTCGCCGTCTGGGATGATGCGGAAATAGCCGTTGTCGTCGCCGCCCAGGAGTCTTGCAAAGACAGCCGGGCTGTCAAAACGGGGGAGAGAGAGCCAATCGATGCAGCCATCGGGGCCCACCAGGGCGCTGGCGTGGGAATTGGACAGTAATCCGTAAAATTGCATGGGTCACCTCTTCCAGATTAGTTACACGAGCCTCTAAAGAGGTGCTGACAATCCTCAAAAATTATGCAATACCTCCCAAGAGGCATCCTCATTATAGCAAAGGGTTGGATTGCCCTTGCGAATGCCCTCGGCTAATCACCGCCGCGTGTTCATGTGCGGGGCTGAAGGCCGTGGAGCCCCTGGCGGGAGCCGACCGCTAGAGAAAGCGGCCGGCGCGGTAGTCTTCAATCGCTTGGCGAATCTCGTCCGATGTGGTCATGACGAAGGGGCCGTAGGCGGCTACCGGCTGGTTGAGAGGGAGCCCAGCGTACACGAGAAATCGCAGCGATGAGCGGGCATGGACCGACACGGTACTCACATCGCCCGCTGCCGGTCCCAGCCACAGCACTTCGCCCGCCGTTCCCGCGGTGTTCTGTTCCCCAAAGGCGCCCTCTCCATCCAGAATGTAGAGGAATCCGTTGTATGCCGTGGGGATTGGGAGGGTGGAGGAGGCCCCCTCCTCCATCACCAGTTCAGCCATGAGCACCGGCACGACGTTCACGGTGTGGGATTGGATTCCGTTCATGGCTCCCGAATAGAGCTTGAGCGTGACGCCCGGCTCCTCATGCTGAGGCATCGTGGAGGCGGCGAGGTCTTGATAGCGCGGGGGCATCAGCTTCTGGTCCCGTGGCAGGTTAATCCATAGCTGCAAGCTGTGGACCTCTTCCCCGGGGACGGGATCCTCCTTGTGAATGACGCCGTGGCCGGCGGTCATCCACTGGGCGTCGCCAGGGCCGAGCACCCCGCTGTGCCCCGATTTGTTGTCGTAGTGCGCCATGTGACCGGAGATAACATAGGTCACGGTTTCGATGCCGCGATGCGGATGATCCTCGAACGTACCTTGGCGAAACCAGTCCTCGGCCAGCATGAGAAACGGATCGAACTCCTGCCAACGTCCAGGCGGCAGAATGGCTGCTGCTCGATGAATGGCGCTGCGCTGCTCGGCGCGCGGCCGCCAGGTCTTAGCGATGGTGCGTTCCATCTGAGCCCCTCCTAAACGGGCTCTCTGAGTGTGCGCAGGGCGCCCGCCCAGCGCGCCAGTTCGTCCAACATGACGCGGGCCGATTCGACCACCAGTTCGGGCGGCTGAAAGGCTCCGTCCTTGATATGTTGGGACACGAATGGAATACCGACTCCCTCAGGCAGGGGCATCATCCGCAGTGTCGTGACGACCTCTTTGACCATCTGGGCGGCGCGAAGCCCGCCGGACATGCCGCCATAGCTGACAAGTCCTACCGGTTTGTAGTTCCACTCGTTGTACAAGTAGTCCAGCGCATTCTTCAAGGAGGCGGTCATGGCGTAGTTGTATTCCGGCATCACAAACGCGAACGCATCGGCCTGGCCGACCATGCGGCTCCAGGCCCGCGTGTGTTCCTGAGTATACTGCCCCATGCGGGGATGATGGGGCTCGTCCAAAAGCGGCAAATCCAACTCCGCTAAATCAGCCACTTTGACATCGAATCCGCCATGGCGGCCGGCATACTCCTCGAACCAGCGGGCTACGGGCAATCCCACGCGTCCTGGGCGGGTGCTGGCGATAATTATCAGCAGTGTGGGCATGGTATCCTCCTTCGGGAATCTTTCGTCAATTGCTTATGTTAAATAAGTCTAAGTTACTATACCACAGCGGCCGGCCTTGCTCGGGCGTTTGGAGTGAAATCTATGCTAGGACCGATACTAGGCGAGTGGGGTCGCCGGGGCGACTTTTCGGCTCCTTTATTTTTTATTTTGCCGGGAGCTTGGGTAGGATCGCCTTGACCGGATGGCGCGATATTTGCAATATGATGGTGCTGGAGGTGTCGAAGTTTGGCGGACTGGAAAAAGGCCGGGGCGATGATGCTGGGTTTGGTCGCATTGAGCGGTTGCGGCACGGTTTCGTCTGTCGCGGGCCATACCCCTCACTACTTTCCGGTTCGCAACCTGGCATCGCATTTAAAAACAATATCCCTGTCCCGAACTGCTGTAAGCCATCGTTTGACGGGGTTGCCTTATGGTTTTCGGGTCACTGCAGCGGGAACCAATCTTCTGCTGAACATCTTCCGCTCTGCCGGGCCAAAGTGGCAGCCGGGCTTCTATCTGGTCAACGGAGGGACGGGTGCTGTGCGCCCGGTGGTGCGGTTCCCAGAGGGCTTCCAATCTCCTCAGGCTGCATCCACACAGCACTGGTTGGTCTACGAACTTAGCCAGACAGTAAAATCCGGGTATCGGCAGGTGATGGCCCAAAACCTCCGCACTGGCCGCGCCTGGCCAATCTTGACGCTGTCCCAGCAGGTGTACAGCGCCGGCGATGTTCGGGGGCTCACCATCGTGGGCGATCGCGCGTATTGGCTCTCCAATCTGTTGACATCGAATGGCATTGAGAGCCGAGTGTATATGTATAACCTGGTTCGTCGACACTTGAGCCTCCTAATTCAGGAGAATCCCAAACGTCAAGGCATCCTCTTTTTTGGGGCCGCTGGGACGCCACAAGGCCTGTGGCTGTCGGCTGATGTGTCGCATGAGGTCAACGCCAGCCAAACTGGGGGAGCTTTGTGGTTTTGGTCCTATGCGGCCGGCCGGGTGACGAAGCGGTTCCCCGTGTTTCACGCGCCCAATGGGCTGGAGGGGGCCACTCAAGATGCGGTGGTATTCTCCGCCAATTACAGTGCTGCAGACACCTCCAAGGTCAACCCGGGGCCGTTTCCCACTTACGCCGCGAACTGGACTGCCCGCCGAGTCGAGCAATTGACGTCGCGCATCAATCCGGGCGGTGCAGCTCTGGTAGACGGGTCCAGCGTTGTGATCGACGGGGTGGGGATGCAAAGCGTCCTGATTAACCTGTCCAGGCGTACCATTACCTATCTCCCAGTGCCGCACGCGGCCGCCCTGGGGCCGTGGCTGGTGTTTGAAAATGCCCGGTCTCTTAGTTGGGAGCGTCTTCCCGGCTCTTAAGCCGTTTCGCCATGTCCCTCAGCACGTCGTGCGGAATGGCTTCGACGAGGCCTGGAGGGTTAATCGATGTCATCGGCTGGGCGGCAGTCATGGCGTTTAAGACGGCCTCTTCAACGCACTGAATGACCGCTTCGTAAATGGGATCCGAGGCGTCGTCGGGCAGGACCGCGAGGGTTATGAGCCCGTTGTCGCGGTTGGGCAAGGGCGGCGGGTTGGCGGTGCTAAATGCCAGGAACAAGTCACCGGAGCTGTTGCCGCCGACCGTGCCGTGACGGCCGATACCCAGCGCCGCTCGGCGCGCCACACGCTTCAATTGATGAGGCAGAAGCGGCAGGTCGGTGGCAATCACGACAATGATGGAGCCGCGCTCTTCTTCAAATACGGGAGGCGCTGCGCGGTCCTCCCAACGCATGCCGAAAATCTCCAGCCATTCGCGCGACCCGTGATTGGCTTGGACCAGCACGCCGACCGTTCCGCGCATGCCGGCGGGCGAAATCTGGCGTGAGGCGGTTCCAGTGCCACCTTTGAATCCATAGGCAATCATGCCGGTGCCGCCGCCGTAATTGCCTTCCATCACCGGTCCTGCCGAGGCTTGGTGGAGAGCGTCCAGCACATGCTCCTGGCGGAGATGCTGGCCGTTGATGTCGTTTAATACCCCGTCATAGGTCTCTGCCACCACGGGCATGGCCCACAGATGTCGTTGCTGAAATTCTTCTGGATAGGTGTCAATCATCCAGCGAACGGCCGCGTGATGGGCGATGCCGACGGAGTGGGTGTTGGTCAGGCATACGGGGCCGACAAAATAGCCGCCGTCCTCAATCCAGTGCACTCCCGTCATCTCGCCATTGCCGTTGAAACGGAAAGTGCCCGCCCATACGCCGCGGAGCGGTCTTTGGCGGCCGCGGGGGAGGATTCCCGTGACACCCGTCCTGACCGGACCTTGGCCCGGAATCAGTGCCCCGTCGCCTGTAATCAGGGTGGTCATGCCGACCAGCACGCCAGGCACGTCCGTGATGGCGTTTAGTGGACCGGGGGTGCCGCGGAAAGGCAGCCCCAAGTCACGCGCTCGCGTGGTCATTCTGTGACCTCTGCGCCCAATGACTGCACGACCAGGGCTGCCTGCAGAAAAGTCAGGATGGCGCCATGGAGATTAACCTGGCGAAAGTCAATCCCTTCTAGGGACGCTCCCCGCAAGTCGGCCCCGTTCAGGCGGGCCCTGCGGAGGTTGGCGCGGCGCAGGTGGGCGTTTTGAAAGTTGCAGTCTGACAGGTCTGCCTCGTCTAAATCAATCTCTTCCAGGTTGGCCATGGAAAAGTCGGCTTTAGGCAGCCGGGCATGGCGGAGATTGGCAAATGACCAGTCACCGCCTTGGATGCGGACTCCAGTCCAATGGGCCTCCACGAAGGCAGACCCGGTCATTTTGCAGGCCAAGAAGGCGGTATCAAATAGGTAAGCGTGCGTAAAGGTGCAGTTCAGGAACGCGCTTTGACGATGGATGGAGGCGTTAAGGCGGCTTCCGGAGAAGTCGCAGCGGTCAAAGAGGCAATGATGAGTCTCCCACTCCACTAATGACAGATTGGTGAACTCGCAGTGCTCAAAGCGCACCCCGGACAGGGACAGCCAGTCGTCAGGCCAGGAATCGAACCGCCGATTTTGATATAGGGTTTCGCCCTCTCCCATAGCTTCCCGCCTCTCTCGTTACTGGTGACGATATCATATCCAGGGCCGCCCGTCCCGGGAAGGGGTGTATCATAAGGGCAAAGGAGGCGTTCGCCACGGGCGAGGGGCGCTTTGCGGTCGGTCTTATGTCGGGCACATCGGCAGACGGGATAGATGCCGCTCTGGTGGAATTAATCGAAGGATCGGATGCCTTTCCCCGAGTGAGATTTATAGGTGGTGAGTTTACGCCCTTCGAGCCGGCCTTTCGCGATCAGGTGTTGCGGGCCACCCGTCCCGATGTGCCGCTCTCAGAGCTGGGACCATTAGATCGGGAATTAGGAGAACGCTTCGCCAGAGCCGCCCTCTCGGTGATCCGGGGTGCTGCCATAACCCCGGATCGGGTGCAAATTATTGGGTCGCACGGACAGACGGTGGCCCACTACCCCAATGGAGCCCATGGGTACACCGTGCAAATCGGAAGCCCTGCCGTCATCGCGGCCAGAACGGGCATTGACGTGGCATCGGACTTTCGGATGATGGATGTCGCGCTAGGGGGTCAAGGCGCTCCCCTGGTGCCGTACGTGGATTATGCGCTGTTCTCCTCTGATGTGGAGCATCGCGTGCTGCTCAATATTGGCGGCATTGCCAATGTGACGGTTCTGCGTGCCCGGGGCTCGGAGCATGAGGTTCTAGGATTCGATACGGGGCCTGGCAACATGGTCATTGACGCCGCGGTCGATATCCTCAGCGGGGGGCGGGAAACCATGGACCGCAACGGCGCCTGGGCGAGGCGCGGCACGGTGCTGGAGGGCTGGCTGCAAGAGTGGCTGAAGCATCCCTACTTCGCGTTGAAGCCGCCCAAAAGCACTGGACGCGAGCAATTCGGGCGGTCGTATGTGGTTGAACGATTGCGGGACGCAGAGGACGCTGACCCAGCCGACATTCTTCGCACACTCACCGCCCTGGTGGCGGAAAGCATTGTCCGCGGCATTCGATCCGCGATCGACGCCCCTTCTGCCCTCATTGCATCCGGGGGCGGATCGTCCAATGCGACCCTCATGGATGAAATAAGCCGGCGCCTCTCGTTGTTGAGGCCGTGGGAGACCACGGAAGCATACGGGATTCCCGCCGACCTGAAAGAGGCGGTAGCTTTCGCCTATCTTGCGCACCAGCTTTTCATGCGTCGTCCCACCAGCCTGCTCGCCGCCACCGGCGCTCGCCGGACTCACTTGCAGGGGTCAATCACGCCGGCACGATTTTAGAGCGCTTCAGCGGGGGATTCGGAGGGCGCATCCACAAACCGGTCTCGGCCAGCGCCTACGCCCGAAGCCGCCATGATGACAACGACAGCTAAGAGCAGCAGGATTGGCCAGGTCCAGGAATGGGTGGCGGTGTAAAGATAGCCGACGGTCAATGGCCCCAAGGCGGCCAGCAGATAGCCGACGGATTGGGCCATGCCGGAAATTTGCCCGGCATGCTCGTGATGCCGGGTGCGAAGGCTGAACAGCGCCAAGGCCAGGCTGATGCTGGCTCCCGCTCCAAAGCCGACCAGCACTAGGCAGATGATGGTGACCGCTTCGTTGGTCGTGACGAGGAGGCCCAAATATCCCATAAAGAAGGCCAGAGCAACGGCCAGCACCAAAGAGATCTGTTGACGCTGTCGGCCTGCCCAAATGGGTACCAAAAAGGTGCCGGGAAGACTAATAATCTGCATCAGCGACACCAGCCATCCGGCCAGATTCAACGAGAGTCCGCGGTCGTGCAGCAGGGTGGGGAGCCATGCCACGTTGACATAAAACAAAAACGACTGCAGACCCATGAAGAGCGTCATTTCCCAAGCCAGCGGCGAGCGCCAGAAACCGCCTCGGTTGGAAGCGGAGGGCAAATGGCGCTCTCTCAAATGCGGAATCCAGACGATAAGTCCCAAGACTCCAAGCACTCCCCAGGCGGCCAATGACCCCTGCCAGCCCAGTCCGAAGTGGTGGGACAGAGGCACACTGAGCCCGGACGCCAATCCGGCAAAGACGTTCATGATGGTGGTATAGAGTCCGGTCATAAGCCCAATGCGCTCCGGAAAGTCTCGTTTGACGAGACTCGGCAGGAGCACGTTGCTGACCGCGATGCCCGCGCCCGCCAGCAGCATGCCGGCCAACAGCCACGGGGCTGAGCCCAACGCCCGGATGAGGGTGCCGGCGAGCAGGACCGCCAAACTTACGAACAAGGTGCGCTCAATGCCGAGTGCCCGGGCCAGTTTGGGAGCCAAAGGGGACACCAAACCAAAAGATATCAGCGGCAGGGTGGTGACCAGCCCAGCCACGCCCGGCGTGAGACCGGTGCCATGGGTAATGGCGGTAATGAGCGGACCCACGCCGGTGATGGCAGGGCGCAGATTGGCGGCCAGAAAAATAATGGCCACGATGATTAGCCATGATTGCTTGCGCCTTCCCTGCATGGTTCCCACTCCCATTGTGTGCAATAACTGTTCTATTGTATCCATCGCCGGTATCGGCATCAATGGTTGACTGTGCCGGATCAGGAAGGCTGTCCTTCCAGTGGCACTTCTTGCAAGATTGACCGGGGCATCATATACTAAGGCCACAATCAGCCGGAGAATCCGGCATCGGAGGTGAGGACTATGAAAGCGACCTATTTTGTGTTGCCTTTCATGATTCCGCACCGACGATGGAAGAGTGGCGCGCGCTAAGCCAGAGCGAGTCCTTGTGTTGTCGGTCCGGGGTCATGCACCCGGATTTTTTTGTTGCCTCCGACTGCGGGGGTGAGACGACAAGGAGGAACTCATCATCAAACAGGATGTCACGACGCCCCACCCGCTGGAGGGCTGGGGGTTTCGTCTAGAATTTCAAGAGGCTTGGCGGCAGGGCGGCTTCGCCGGGCGTCCAGCCCGCATCACGGCAGACTACGGAGAATTTTTTGGGGTCGTGTCCATCGATTCCCTAAGTGCGCTGTCTCATCACCGGGCTGTGTCATCCGGCCGGTTGCGGCATGATACCGCCGACCGGTCCCAATGGCCGCAGGTGGGTGATTTTGTTGCTCTCGACGACAACCGGGATCCCGCTCGCATTGTGGCGCTGATGCCGCGAAGAACGGCGCTTATGCGAAAGAATCCCGGCCTGGTCTATGATGCGCAGGTGATGGCCGCGAATATCGACATGGTGTGCATCATGGTCAGCATGGCGGAGGCACCAAAGGTCGGAAGACTCGAACGCTCGTTGGCCCTGGCCTGGGACAGCGGGGCCAATCCCCTCATCGTCCTCACCAAGAAGGACTTGGCAGAGCGCCCTGAGTCCATTGTGGCGGAGGTAGAACGTGTGGCCATGGGTGTTCCCATCATCCCCCTCAGTGTTGTCAATGGAGACGGGGTGGATGCGCTTCAGGACTATCTTGGAGCCGGTCAGACCGTGGCTTTGCTGGGACCGTCGGGCGTGGGCAAATCCACCCTCATTAACCACTGGCTTGGCGAACAGCGGCAAACGGTGCAGGCCGTGCGCGCCGAGGATGGCCGGGGCCGGCACACCACCACCCATCGGCAAATTTTCCAGATTCCCTCGGGATCTCTGGTCGTGGACATTCCCGGTATCCGTGAAATGGGGCTCTGGGATGGGGGAGCCGAAACCGTGTTTTCGGACATCGAAGAGGTCTCGGGCGGGTGTCGGTTTTCGGATTGTCAGCATGGGGATGAACCGGGCTGTGCAGTGAAAGCGGCCCTCGCCGCCGGAACTCTCAACCCCGACCGCTTGGAGCAGTATGACAAGATGCTCCGGGAACTGGCGCACGTGGAGCGCAAACGCTCCGCCAAAGCACGTCAAGAAGAGCGCCAGTTGTGGAAGCAGCGCAGCCGCGAGGCGCGGCACAACATCCGTGTCAAGCGGGGAGAGCGGTGAAGGGGCCTGCACAGCATGTCTGGCATGGGTTAGGATAGATGCGGAGGTGGAGAGATTTGGAAAAGCGCAGGTTAGGAAATGAGGGATTGACCGTCTCGGCCCAAGGGTTGGGCTGCATGGGCATGTCTGACTTTTATGGCGACCGCGACGAGGAGGAGTCCATCCGCACCATTCACCGTGCCTTGGAACTCGGGATTGCCTTTTTCGATACGGCCGACATGTACGGGCCGTTCACCAACGAAGAGCTGGTGGGAAAAGCACTGAAGGGCCACCGCGACCAGGTCATCCTGGCTACTAAGTTTGGGAATGAGCGCACAGCGGATGGGAAGTTCGTGCGCATTAATGGGACGCCCGCGTATGTGCGGGAGGCGGTGGAAGGATCGCTGAGGCGGCTCGGAGTGGATGTCATCGACCTCTACTATCAGCACCGGGTAGATCCCACCGTGGCTATCGAGGAGACGGTGGGCGCCATGGCGGAATTGGTCAAAGAGGGCAAAGTGCGGTTTCTGGGGCTCTCCGAAGCGGCCCCCGAGACCGTTCGCCGCGCCCATAAGGTGCACCCCATTTCTGCCCTGCAAACGGAATACTCCCTGTGGAGCCGCGATCCCGAAGAAGAGATCCTGCCGACGATGCGAGAACTGGGCATTGGATTCGTCGCCTACAGTCCCTTGGGACGCGGCTTTTTAACCGGGCGGTTCAAAAACCCGGAGGATCTGCCGGCTGACGACTATCGCCGCCATCACCCGCGCTTTCAGGGTGAGAATTTCGCGCGCAACTTGGAACTGGTGCGGACCGTAGAAGATATGGCCCGGGACTTGGGAGCCACGCCGGCTCAGTTAGCCCTGGCTTGGGTCATGGCGCAGGGACCGGATATTGTGCCGATTCCGGGGACCAAGCGGCGCCAATATTTGGAGGAAAACGTCGGCGCACAAGAATTGCGCTTGACCCCGGAGGCGATTCAACGCCTGTCTGAGGTCATTCCCCCCGGGAAGGCTGCAGGGCTTCGCTATGCCGACATGAGTACGGTCAATCGCTGACCTCAGCTCCGTGTAAGATTGCGCAGGGCGTGTCCCACCCACGCGCCGCTTAATCCCAGCAGCAGTGCCATGAGGGCCGTGAGAGCCCACACAATCAGCCCGTGACGGCCAAATCCCATAATGGCCGCCACGAGGTTGGCGGTGCGGCCTAGAGGGTATTGCACACCGGTGACCACTAACGGCAAGGCGTATCCTGCCAGGGCGACCACCAGCCCGCCGAGATATTGCCGCCGGGTGGTGGGCATGGTCAGCGCCCACAAGAGGGCAATGGGCCAGGGAGCCCACCAGGCTCCATGCAGGAGCAGCAGCCACACCAACAGCGCGGCTGGGATCAGGCCCCAGAGGCCCAACATCGACAGAGCTTCTGACTTTCGTCTAAGACTGGGCGCAGGTCTCATGGGATCATCCTCCAGAGGGATAGATGCTGGCCTTCAACCTGGGACACAACATGCATCCTGTAATAACGTCCATTCCACCAGGCAGCGATTTGGTCCTCGTAGAGAGGAGACAAGGGGTTTTCGCTTTGGCCGCCGGGATACACTCCTTCGGCGAAGGGAGGACGGTTCGGCCCTTGCCAGCTCACAATCATGCGCCAACTAGGCCCGGCGTGCGAGACCAAGCCTCCGTCCGCGGCATCCACTGTCCACGAGTCGCCGCTCGAGCCCCGCGGACCATAGCCCAGCACGGGTACCTGTGCCAGCGATTGAAAGTTTCGGCTGTGGACCTTGCCCCATTGCCACTTCTGGGGGTCCGTGCCGAGTTTTTGGCGGAGTTCCGCGATGGTGCGCTGAAACGCCGTCACCATGACCTCTTGGGCGGTGCGCGATCGGCCGTTGGGCAGGGTAAAGGCACTGTTCTTCGGCGCCTTTAACGTCCAGGCTTGGAGGTCTTCCACCAACGGATTACCTACTTCGCTGATGTTGTTCAAGGCCAGGTTGGAGTCCTGGCTTACCGGGACGTGGGTCCACCACGGGCCGAACGCCGTCTTGATGTATTGGTTGATGAAGAACCACCAGATGGTGGGTTGAGGAGCGCCGGCCGCCATCGTCCCGTTCCAGCCCTGCATCAATTGGGCGGCCTGCCGGGCAGTGGAAGACAGCGACGCACTCTTTAGATCTTTCACCAGCGACGGCACCATCTGCTGGGCCAGCACATCTTGGACGTTGTTTTGCAGAGCGGCGAAATTCGCGGGGGTGAGATGGCGCGCTTTTTGGAGCGTGTGATAAATTTGGTCGGCTCGGTAGCCCGTGGAGAAGAAGTCCAGAGCATTTCCTATGTAATAGGGATATTGGCTGGAAACCACGCGCTGGTTGGCCGAGAACAGAAGGTGGGATGCGGGGTCATAGCTTTGTGGAATGGCGTTATAGGGAATGGTGCCCACGATATCGTCCTGCCCGGTTCCGTTAAGCGGCATCCAGGGTTGACCATGGGCTACCTCCGGATAATAGCCAGCCGAGATGAGGCCGATGTTGCCCCGATTGTCCGCGTATATGAAGTTTTGGCTCGGCGCGTGCCATAATGCGAGAGCCTTCCGGAATTGGGCAAAGTTCTTCGACCGGATAATGCCCAGCATGCTTTGCACGTCTTGGGACGGCAACGCTCCCATCCAGTCGACGGCCAAGGTCTGTCCGGATTGGGTCATGAGGGGGCCGTGGACAGTCAGGCGGACTGTCAAAGGCACGTCCTTTCCGCCCTTCACAGGGATCTCATAGTGGACCGTCTTCATCTTCCGCCAAGCGCCATGCCAATAATATTGGCCGGGGTGGGAGGGACTCAGCTTTTCCTGATAAAACAGCGTGGCTTGATTCTGGACATTGGTGAGGCTCCACGCGATGTTCCGGTTGAAACCGATGAGAATCATGGGAACACCGGGGATGGACACGCCGGAGAAATGGTAACTCGGTGAGGAGCCGGCTATTTGATACCAGATGGCCGGCAAGGTCTGGGTCAAATGGGGGTCGCCCGCCAGCATGGCCCCGCCGTTGGCGGTTTTCGCTCCTGATACCGCCCAGTTGTTGCTGTCGGAAAAGGCGTGATGGAACTCTTGGGATATGGCTTGCACCTTTTCTAAAGCCACGCTGACGGCGTGACTGTTGGGTTGTCCCAAAGCTTGGCTTTGTCCTGCCGAAGCCTGGCCCGGCACCTGGTTGCTGGGAACGCCGCCGGTCAGCGCCGCCGGCATCTGGGCCAGCGTTTGGGACTCTATCGGCGCCAGTGCCTCCTTGCGGTAGGGGCCTAGATCATACGGGTGTTGAACATTGGGTTCTTGAATGGGGAACCAAGCCATGGTGCGGCTCGCCCCCAGAGCCCGGGACAGCAGACGGTATTCAATGGGGGCGGTGGTGTAGTCGAGGCTTTGGGTCATGTCGGCTTGGACAATCAGCGTGTCGATAGGCGTCCAGGGCGCGGGTTGATATCCCAACAGCTTGAACATAGCTGGCAGGGTGCCGTCTTGCTTGTCTTGGCGAATGACGTCGTTGACCCCGGCTGAATACGCCTCCAGTACCCGTCGGGTGGCCGGAGTGGCGGTCAGCCAATTAGCCCGCGCGGTGCGCAGGAGACCCAACTGAAGCTCAAACTTGTCGGACGAGAGAGCGGCGGGACCCACGACCTGAGACAACAGCCCTTCGCCCTGGCGCCGCATCAGGTCCATCTCAAACAGCCGGTTTTTGGCCTGCAGATAGCCGATCGCGAGAAACAAGTCATGATTGGTGAAAGCTTTTATGTATGCGGTGCCTCGGGCATCGAAGCGCACCGATACCGGCTTCAAGAGCCCCGGCACCCTCAGGGTTTCGGATTTTAGGGGTGCAGCGCCAAAGGCCATCGTCCACACGCCTTCCGCCGAGCTAAAGGCTGGGCCCAGCGGGGGCAGCGGTCCAGCGCCGTGAAATCCCACGTCTAACACTGCGCCAGACAACACCAGAGCGAACAGCAGCGAGACGCCAGCTTTCATTCGTCCCATCTTTTTTCCTCCGTCCTTAGGGGAGATCCTTCGCTGGACGTGTGCTTGCGTGGGGCTCGGTGCGGATTACCGCGCAGGCCAGCAACGACAGGAAGGATGCGATGACATTAACCCAAAACATGGCGCTGTACGAACCGCCTTGGGCCGCAATCATAAATCCGGTGACGGGCGCCGCCACCAAAAGCCCCACCGATTGGGTGAGATTGGCGACCCCATACAGCAGGCCATAGTACTGGGACGCATCGGTGCCGCGGGGCAACGCGCGATTTAAGAGGTCCGATCCCCATGGGTAGCTGACCACTTGAATGCCGCCCCAGAAAATGCCTGCGACAAATAGCAGCAAGAAGGCGAGCGGGACACTGCGGATGATGGTGCCGGTGTACCCAATGAGGCCAAAGGCTCCGATGCAGATCAACATCAGCGGCTTAGCTGGAAATCGCTCATACAGGCGCCCAAATACCAGAGCCACGATGATGGTCGAGAGCGTAAAGATAGCCATTCCCAACGCGGCATCAATCACGGTGCCGTGCAAGGTGTGAACCATAAACAGGGTGAAAAACGACGCCATGGCTTCGAAAGCCAGCCACCAGAACAACTGGGCCACAAAATATTTGATGAGGTCGGAACTTAGCCAGGGAACCCGCGGCAGTCGCTCTGCAGCGGCCGGAGTGTCTCCAGGGGCCCGTTCGCGGACGGCGAACCCGGTGACCAGACCCCCCGCCACCATGATTGCGGCGGTCACCCAGAACGCGCCGCCATGAATGGTCTTCCACAATAGCGGGATGGGTAGAAACGCCAAAAAGTTTCCGACCTGCCACCACAAGTTCAAGAGACCCGACGCGCGTCCCCAAAATTGCGGTTTGACGATGTCCGGCATCCAGGCCTGATAGGGGGTGGGAGAGACTTGCTGAAAGAAGTAGAAGCTGATGAGAAAGATGATGGCTAAGTTCAGCACGTGCGATCCGGTAAAGAGCACCCACAAAATGCCCGCCAAGGGGGCGCTGAAGATGACATAGAGCCGCCGTCGCCCAAAGCGGGTGGTGTAGCGGTCGCTCATCCATCCCGCCAATGGATTGAGAATCAGGCCTAAGAGCCCCTCCATCCCTAGGACCAGCCCAATGAGCGGTTGGGAGGGGGTCAACAGGCTCAACAGGTCGGCGGCAAAGACCTTGTTGACGCCATAACCGACGTTGCGGGCCATGCCCGCCATACCAAGCCAACTAATTTCGCGGGACGAGTACGGATTTGTCTCTGGCTCGGCCATCTAGGCACCTCTCCGAGCTTTCAGAGCCCAATCGGGGCGATCCGAAGCGATACCGTCTACCCCAGCTGAGACCATCGAGGCGATCTCGTCTTGGGTATTGGGTGTCCATACCGTCACCAGACAGTCTTCTCGGTGCATATCCTCGACCAACTGCTGGTCGACCATCTCATAATGGAGCGACAGCATGCGGACATGCGCTTGGCGGGCAACCTGAGCCAAGTCCACGGGTACTCCAGCCAAGAGAACGCCGCCTTCAAGACCCGGCACGCGGTCTACCAGCTCTTTGACCGCCCGGTGGTAGAAGCTAATCGGTACGATACGAGATGTAAGGCCAGGATTGGTTCCCAAGAGTCTTACGAGTCCTGTCACCGCAGCGGGCGTTTTAATCTCGACCACGACCGGAATGGTGATGGCCTCGAGCAGATCGGCTAGGGTAGGCACTCCTTCCCCGTTGCCGACATCAATACGGGACAACTCGTCAGCGGTTAAATCGCTGACCCGAAAGTTTTGCCCGCCCGTGCGGGATAGCGTGGGGTCGTGGATAACCATCAAGTGGCCGTCTTGGCTGACATGTACATCGCACTCCACCATGTCCACACCCAACGCTTCGGACTGGCGAAATGCCGTCAAGGTGTTTTCCGGATATAACTCCCCGCCTCCGCGGTGCGCAATCACCCACATAGTAGGCATCCCCCTAAGACTTCGTTGGCGGGGATATTCGCCTGGCGATGCTTGGTTTCCTGCCACGACTCCTAGGTGGGAAAGCGGGTCGGCCAGGCCATCCATGTCTCCCAGGGTACCGGACCCTGAAACGACAAAGCCCGCAGCAGACGTCGAAAGGCGTGTCGTACGGGCCTTAACGGAGGGAGAGGTGCGATTGTCGCATATCCCTCGGCGAAGGCTCGGGCGGATTCGGCACTGAGCAAATATTCGAGGCCAACTAGTTCCAACTGCGGCGGCCCAATGACATAGAGCTCCGTGTCGACGAGGGCGCGGATTGAACTGTTCGATGTCAGGAATTGGCTCGGGTCCATGTCCAGCATCATGGGAGCCATGGGACCCTCGAAGACGAAGTCGTGGTCCGCTTGGGCCAAGGGCTCGTCGGGGTAGAACCGCTCCTGCAAGAACTGCTGCGTCGATCTGAGCCTTTCGGAAAATTGGGCGGCAGGAATCCCGCGCGAAAGGTCGTCTTGGAGAGCCAAAGGTCCAAAGACGGGAAAGTGGCACTGGTGGAGACGGGCCAGCGCGGCGCCGAACACCCTCAGAGTCTCGGGTGTCAAATGATCGAAACTCGGCACAAGATCGCCGGAGACCCAGTCCAAGACGGCAAAAATCCGGCCATGAAAAGGAACGAGTGCGTGGACCTGGGGCACGGTCCAGGGGACCCTGGGCTGAAGCCAACGGTTTATCACGGCCAATCGCGTCAGGTCCGTGGTTAACGCTCCGAACAGATGAAGACTGCCTTGCCAAAAATCTTCGTCAGGGGGCGTCAGAAAGCGGTTGGTCCGTACGATCTGAAAGCCCACCGAGGTCTCGATGCGCCAGATGTAGCTGGCCTGTCCGGGATGATGGGCGGGCAGCAGTTGTTGGCTTTTCAGCGGGCGCCTCAGAACCCGCTCTAAGTCAAGACGTTCCAATTCGGGATCGTGAACGGTGTCCAGGCCTCTCACCCCTTTCACGTCTATGATATATGGGGACCATCAAGTGAGCGGAAGCATAGAGAGGGCATAGGCGGCCGCCGATTCACCGGCGAGTCTGCCGGTCGAAAACGCCACGGTGATGTTGTAGCCCCCGGTATGGGCGTGTACGTCCATCACTTCGCCAGCAAAATACAAACCGGGACAGTGCTTGGATGCCATGGTGCTGGGCACGATGTCCTTGATGGAGACACCACCTCCTGTGACCGTCGCCTTGGCCAGCGGCAAGGTGCCGGCAATGGGAAGCGGGAAGCGCTTCAGCCATCCGATCAGTTGGTCCAACAGGGCATTGCTGGTTTGCGCCAACTCTTGATGGGGATTGAGATCCAACTGCTCCATCAGGAACCCCGCCATGCGTTCGGGCACCCAATCTGCCAGGCGGGTCTTCAGTTCCCTTTTGCCGTCGCGCTCGCGCGCCCGAATAAACTGTCGCCGGATGTCTTCGGCGGACACATCAGGAAAGAAATCAATCAGGGCGGTGAGCGGTTCGTCCGGGTTTTTTAATTGAGAAGTTGAGACATAATGGCTCACCCGAAGAGCCGCGGGTCCCGTCAGACCAAAGTGGCTGAAGAGAATATCGCCATCCTCGCGGGTCAGACGCTTGCCTTTGCTGTTGACCAGGGTCACCGACACCGCGTCAAACGAGAGTCCCATGAGACGCTTCTCTGCGATGAAAGCTGCATCACTGGTCAGGGGAACTTCGGTTGGATAGGGAGGCACAATATGATGACCCAAGTCCCGGGCCCATGGATAGGCATCCCCGGTGCTGCCGGTTTGCGGCACACTGGCGCCGCCGGTGGCAACCACCACGGCGGTGGCCAGGGCTTCGCGGCCGTCTTGAAGGCGCGCCCCGGTCATGCGGCCATTTTGCACGATGAGGTTTTTGACCGGTGTGTCCTGCCAGACCACTACGCCGCAAGCGAGCATGTGGTCCACCAGCGCGTTGACGACGGTGGCGGCCTTGTCACTGACGGGAAATAGGCGGCCGCGGTCCTCTTCCTTCAGGCGAATCCCCAAGGACTCGAAAAAAGTGCGGATGTCATGGTTGGAAAAATGGGTGAGGGCAGAGTAAAGAAACCGGGCATTGCCGGGGATGTTGGCCATTAGTTCTGGCAACGGTTTGGCATTGGTGACGTTGCAACGGCCTCCGCCCGAGATGCCGAGTTTGCGTCCCAGTTTGTGGCCCTTCTCCAGCATGAGAGTGCGGGCACCGGCTGTTTGGGCGGCAATTGCAGCCATCAGTCCTGCTGGACCACCGCCAATTACGATGACGTCGAAGCCGTCCATGGCTCACCTCTTGACTTCTCAGTGTAGCCGATCGTCTTGCCACGACAAAGCTGACATATTATGCTAAGAACGCAATTTTTCCAGTCCTGCCGGAGCGCAGGGAATCCACATTGGAGGAGATGATGTCATGATTGCCTCTCTGGCGGAAAGTCGGCGCGGAGCCCTGGCAGGTATTACACCCCTTAAAAAGCACTGGGCGGGTCAAGCGGTGCTGGTGATTGCCGGCAGTTTGGTGGTGGCGCTGTTGGCTCAGGTCAGCATCCCGCTGCCCTTCACTCCCGTGCCCGTGACGGGCCAGACTTTGGCCGTTCTGTTGGTGGGCGGAGCACTGGGCGGAACCTTGGGAGGGCTCAGCCTCCTGTTGTATTTGGCCGAAGGGGCGGTAGGATTTCCGGTCTTTGCGGGCCACGTGGGCGGGATGCCCTTTGGTCCCACCGGTGGTTATTTGCTGGGCTTTGTGGTGATGGCGTTTGTCGTAGGACGTTTGGCAGACCGAGGTTGGGATCGCAGCCTCGTGAAGTCCATTCTGGCCATGCTGATTGGAGAACTGGTCCTGTACGCCATCGCTGTTCCCTGGCTGGGATTCTATGTCGGATTCAACCACGCCATTCCGATGGGTTTCATTCCCTTCGCCACAGGTGACGGTCTCAAGCTGCTGTTGGCGGGAGCCTTGTTTCCCGCAGCCTGGAAGCTGGTTGGGTCGCGCCCCAGTGCGGGTTAAGGCCTGCATGCATAAAGCCGCCCTGCGGGGCGGTTTTTGTTTTGCGGAAAGAATTGGATGTCGGTAGTGTAGACTAAACGAGGGGGGAGAAACATGGATCGGGAAACGCAAAACTATTGGAAAGCCCAGCGCCGGCAAATGCTGAAGCGGGATCGTCGCCAGCGCATTTACATGGGGCAGGACATGGTGGTAACCAAAATCCTCATCGGACTCATGGTGCTGAGCTACCTGATCGAGCGCTTCGTGCCGGGGCTCTTGGAAGCGCTGTTTGTGCGTCCCGGCGGCATTATCCTGTCCTACCTGCTGTCTGCCCTATCGCCCGGAAGCTTTCTAGGTCTCTTGTTCGCCGGCTTTTTTCTGTGGATTATTGGTTCCCAGTTGGAAGGGCTGACTCGGTGGTGGCAATACCTTATCATCTTTTTTGCGAGCGGCGTTATCGGGGCGTTTGCAGCTGGGGTGCTGGGAGGCGGTGCGATCGGCGGCACCTTCGCGTCCTTTGGCCTTGCCGGCGCCTACGTTATGGTCATGGCCAGCCGCCGAGTGCAAGGCGCGGCGCAGTGGGCCATTCTGCTGCTGGGCATCAACGTGGTGCTGTCAGGATTTCAGCTGGGCCTGCTGGGTGGCATGCTGGCAGCCTTTTTTGTGGGGCTGATTCTCTCTCGTCTGATGCGCATTTAAGCGCAGTCCTCCGCATTCACGATTTTTTGGCGTGAGGATGGTTGCAAGCTTGGTCATGGACCGGAATAAAAGAAGGATGCCCCCGATTATCGCGAAGTGGAGTCGAACGGGGTCTAACGGCAGGGGATTCGTCTGGAACCAGAATCTCGCTTGAGCTGTTCACCGCGCTCGGCCCTTCTTCACGTTTGTCCGCCTTTATCTGTACAGCACTACACTATCTGCATAGAGGAGGGCATGGGGACGTTCACCTGGGTCATGATGCCGATCGCCCTAGTCGTGGCCATCGCAGCCATTTCCTCAGGGATCGAAAGCCCAGCCCTCTTTGTTCCCATACTCCGCGTCGTTCTGGCCGCTGCTG
>JAJZAN010000001.1 GCA_021799435.1 Bacillota bacterium
GGTGCCCGGAAGGCCCCGGGAGTCGCCACGCCCGATCTGGGCTCCGTGCGACCGCGGCCCCCGCGCGCCCTAAATGGCAAGATATTCCTGCGCGTGGGTAAAGATTAGATACGCGCTAAGGAGTTCCACCGAGTTCCGTTAGAGGGTGGACAAAGGAAATGGCTCTGAGGGTCTCCAACGTCGTATGGACATCCTGCCCGTCGCCATCTTCGCTAGGCCACCGGCCATCGTCCTGTTGCAATACATCCAGTTTACTAAGCGAGTCGGCAATCACGGGGGAGTGAGGCGCAACGCCCATGACACAGAGGCAGTTAATCATCCACGCGAAGTGGCTGGCCTCCAGTTCCGATGGTCGCAGCCGGAGACGATCCATCAGTTGCTGCGCGCGTGGCTTATCTCCCAGCCCGAAGAGTAATCCAGCGGTGAGCCAATAGGCATGGAGAAAAGACGGGATCTGGCCATGAGGACCAACATGGGCGGTGAGGAATTGTTGAATGAGGGGCAACGCCGGGTACGACGGCTGCATCACCTCTGCCCATATTTTATCACGTCATTGTGATCCCGCCCGCGACCACCGCGGGCGTTAGACGCATTTTCTGCAAATAACTAACCGGTCCATTAACATTAGGGTTTGCTCGCGCCAAGCGGGCAGTGGAGTCCGTCTCCACAAATTCACCCAGCGGGCGAATCGCAACCTGTCGAGTACCGCCCTCACACTCCAACTGTGGTCGAACTCGCCGCAGAGGGTGGTTTGGACTAATAAACGGGGAATTCCAACCTCAGATTGCACTTAGCCAAAAAGAGAGACCGCCGACATCGAAAGGATGCCGACGGTCCGAAGAGCGACCTTGATCTAGGCGACTAACTCCCGCACCGCGTCACCGGGCAGCGTTTCCTGGTCCATGAGCAAGTCGGCCAGGTGAGTCAGGGCCTCCCGGTGGGTCTCAACCAGCTCGTCCACGATTTCCTGGGAATCGCGGATAATTTCATGCACCGTTTGATAAAGCACCTCCGGCGACAAGGCCTCCTCTTGGACCACGCCGAGAGATGACAATCCGGCCGTCACCATGCGACGCGCAATATCCCACGCCTTTTCGAAGTCGTTGGCCGCCCCCGTGCTCTGCTCCCCCAGCAGCAAGCGCTCGGCGGTGGAACCTGCTAAACATACCGCAATGTCTGCTTTCAGTTCCGAGACCGTTTGCAGCAACCGGTCATCTTGGGGCGCCTGTCGCACAAAGCCCAGCGCCATACCCCGCGGGGCGATGGTGATAGAGGATACCGAGCCGGGATTGACGAGTTCTCCCACGATGGCATGGCCGCCCTCATGAATCGCAACCCGGTACAATTCCTTTTGCTCCAAGTGCCTATCCAGCTTCTCCCCCAACAGTACTTTGTCAATGGCCGCCTTGAAGTGGCCCTGGTCGATGGCCATGGTGTCCTCCCGGAGGGCCAAAATAGCGGCCTCGTTGCACACGCTCTCCAAATGAGCTCCCGAAAAGCCAAAGGTCTCAAGCGCGATGCGGCTCAAATCCACATTATCCGACAACGGCTTGTTGCGCGTGTGGAGCAACAAAATCGCTTCACGTCCCTGGCGGTCCGGCAAATCTACCCGCACCGTCCGGTCAAAACGTCCAGGCCTGAGCAGGGCCGGATCAATCAGATCGGCCCGGTTAGTGGCGGCCATCACCAAAATCCGCACCTCGTCGTCCGTCGCCATACCATCCATCTCCACCAACAGCTGGTTTAGGGTCTGGTCGTATTCCAAATGACTCTGGTGCTGGCCTCGCCGGCCCGCCATCACTTCAATTTCATCAATGAAGATAACGGCGGAATTCAGATTTTCCCGGCGGGCGATCTGCCGCGCCTCTTTGAACAACTGCCGGACCCGCTGCGCCCCTACTCCTGCATACATCTCCACAAACTCGGAGCCCGAGGATGCCAAAAAGACGGAGTCGGTATAGTTTGCCGCGGCCTTGGCCAAAAGCGTTTTTCCGGTTCCTGGCGGCCCCGTCAGCAAAATCCCTTTCAAAGGGCGAATGCCTAACCGCTCAATATCGTCCGGGCGCAGGACAAATTCCAACGCTTCAATCAACTCGTTTTTAGCCGTGTGCTGCCCGCCGATATCCGTAAACGACACCGTGGAGCGCGTGCCGACCTCCAACTTGCGCCGGCTGCCGAGATTCATGCGCGACAGCATGCCACTGGCCAGCAGCACGCCGGCCAACGCCGCCAGCAGCAACAGGGGCCATATATTCACGCCTTGGATCCCCAAAAAAATAAGGACCGCAACCACGACACCTGCACCGATCTCTTTAAGCATGGCTGCTTCCTCCAATCTCAATCGGCTGGACATCGTACAGTACAGACTGCTGCTGATGCCACGTGATGTAGACATGATGGCTGTCCAGTTCGACCGCCGCCCGGGCACCGTCAGTCGCAGCCTGGGCCTCAAGACTTTGCTTCATAGCGACATACTGGCCGGTCGCTTCACCCTGAGCGATCACGAAGGCGGCGTTTTCCGCCAACCGGTTTAACGTGGCGTTGCTGTGGCTTTTCAGAACAATTTTGGTTGGCGCGTGACCCAGCGCTCGAGTTGCGGCCGTGGTGACGCTCTGGTAGACCGTCATCAAATCGGCGCCGTTTTTCACGCGCACGGTCACCACATCGCCCTGAAGATTGGCGTGCGTGACTCCCTGAATGGTCCCCAAATTGGACATTAATGGCGAATCCACAATCGTGGTCCGGTAGAGTTTCTCTCCACCCAGGAGAACGCCCAGCGTCATCACTAAAGAAATCACAGCCACTAAAATCTGTTTTGCGGAAACTTTCATAGGGCGCCTCCTTCACGGTTCGACACGAATCGTGGGCAGTATAACATGAAAGACGCGGCCAAAGCCGCGTCAATGCTTGTCTCTATTGGCATTGCCATCCAGCCCTCACACCTCGATATGAGGCCAATAATCCCGGATGTACTCCACCCCTGTCCAGACCGTCAACACCGCCGATAGAATCAACAAACTCAGCGGGATCCATCCGCTCAGCACACTGGCGGCACCGACCGCGAACAACTGCCCCAGTGTCTTCCACTTAGCGAGCGGGCGCGCCGGCATGCTAACCCCATGCTTCAGCACCGACCGCAATGTTGTAACCGCCAACTCGCGCGTCACCACAACCGCCATCCACCATACCGCCAACCGATGATCAAAAACCAGCACTGAAGCCGTGACCAAAACCAACAGTTTGTCCGCCAAGGGATCCACGTACGCGCCGAACCGGCTGGTCTGATTCAAGTAGCGCGCTACGCGGCCGTCCGCGACGTCGGTCAATCCCGCTATCACAAACACCGCCACGCCGACCCAATGCCATGCCAACGCCGGTGACAGCCACATCGCGGCAATCACCGGCGTAAGCAAAACACGGCTAAAGGTAAGCCAATCGGCCAGTTTAACCAACGTCAGGCTCAGCCATCAAGTCATATTCTTTGACAGCTGTAATGCGGGCGGGGACAATTTGCCCCACCTCGAACCGGCCTTTGACATAGGTGACGCCGTCGATGCCGGGCGCGTCGGTTGCGCCTCGACCCACACTGACGGTGTCGCCCACCTCTTCAATAATAGTGGGATGTACTTGGCCGATGTGGCGGCCTCGGATTCCGCCCACCAAGCGCCGCTGCAGGAGCATGGCCTGACGCCGCCGGCTCTGTTTGACCTCGTCGGGTACCGGATCACCGAGCCCTTCGGCCCGGGTACCCTCTTCCGGCGAGTAGGTAAAGATGCCAACATGGTCAAATCGCATTGCCTCAATAAATTCCAAGAGACTCGCGTGATGTTCCTCGGTCTCCCCCGGGAACCCCACGATAAACGTTGTGCGCAAGGTCACATCGGGCACGGCATCGCGTACCATTCCCAGCACGCGCTCGGTCTTCTCACGGCGAAAAGGGCGGCCCATGTGCTTCAGCAAGTCTGGATGGGCGTGCTGGAGCGGCATATCCAAATACGGAGCCACCACAGGCAGATCCCGCATGGCCCGCACCAGCTCTGGCGTGACCTGAGTAGGATAGCTGTACATCAACCGGACAAACAGCAGGTCCGGGATCTCTTGCAGCGCATAGAGCAACCGCGGCAGTTCCGGATGTCCATACAAGTCGTGACCCCAAATTGTGGAATCCTGGGCGATGAGAACGAGTTCCCTCACCCCCTGGGCCACCAGCTGGCGCGCCTCCCTGACAATGTCAGCCAAAGGCCGGCTGCGATAACCTCCACGCATTTGCGGAATGGCGCAAAAGGCACAGCTATGGTCGCAGCCCTCGGCAATTTTTAAATAGGCCGTATATTTGGGGGTGGTTAGACGCCGCGGGCGTTCTACGCCGCTGACCGGCATCTCTCCCCAGAATCCAGGATGGCTGCCCTCCAGCGCACCCTCCACGGCCTCCACAATCCGATGGAACTCTCCCGTGCCGACCATGGCATCCACTTCCGGCAAATCGTCCCACAGGTGCTGCTGATAGCGTTGCGACAGGCATCCCGCCATCACCAGAGCCTTCAACTGCCCCGTTTCGCGAAACCGGTTCATTTCCAATATGGTATCGATCGACTCTTGTTTGGCAGCATCAATAAAACCACACGTGTTGACGATGAGCACCTCGGCCTCTGAGGCGGACGGGGTCAGTTGATAACCCGCCTCTTCCAACAGTCCTAACATTACCTCTGAGTCCACGCGATTTTTCGGACATCCGAGACTCACCATACCCACCTTGGCGGCCATGCTGCTCATCACCTCGCCCGTTATCATAGCCTACCAAACTGAGAAAAGAAAGAGAGGCGGGTCGATATCCGCATATTGCGCTCCGTGCCATACCGGCGCAGGCGAGCGCCTTTTATCCCCATTCGGCCCACGGGCTCCAACGGGACAATTGCTACAAATTGGCTGGGCCAGGAACGTTCTGTCCGGCCGGCGGGGCACGTACATTACATCAGCAAAGCGCGAGGAGGACAAATTGTGCGTATTTATACTGTTCCGCACCATTGGATCCGCCGTACTGTGACTACCGCTATTATGCTGATGCTGGTGTTTATGGCCCTCGGTGTCCTATATCGGCCCGGCCCCTCGTTGGGCGTCCAAGCGCCGCTCAAACCCGCCGACCGGTACTCCCTAAGAGATGTCGTCACGACTCAGAAAGTGGCTGCACTAACCTTCGACATCTCCTGGGGAACCGTCATGCCGACGAAAGTTTTCGATATCCTAGAACGCGATCACGTGGCGGCCACCTTTTTCGTGTCAGGGCCCTGGGCCAAGCAAAACGCCGCCTTAGTCAAAGCCATGGCGAATGCAGGCTATGAGGTTGAGTCCCACGGCTGGGCCCACGTGAACTACACCGGCCTCTCCAACGCCGGGGTTCAAGAGAACATCCAAAAGGCAGGGCAGGTCATCAAAGATATTACGGGCCAGGCTCCCACCTTTGTTCGGCCGCCCAATGGAGATTTTAGTCCCCGGACCATTGCGGCCGCGAAACAGATCGGCTACACCACCGTCACTTGGGGCACGGACTCGCTGGACTGGATGAATCCCGGGGTTGGCACCATCATCCGCCGGGTGGTGACACGCATCCATCCCGGAGACATTGTCCTGATGCACGCCTCCGACACCTGCAAACAGACCGACCTCGCACTGCCCACAATCATTCAGGACCTGAAGCAAAAGGGCTACCAACTCGTGACGATGAAAAAGCTTCTGACTTATGGCGCTCCCAACTATCGGGGATGACGATAAAAGAGCCAGTCCCAGAATCGCGCCGGCGCCAGTTTCTTCCTGACTGCTTGAACGGGATACAAGCCAATCCGGATGGGTGGCTGGGCGGGCGGGGTGACGGTCACGAACCCCGCCCGTTGTCGCGGAGAGAGTGGCGCTTCGAGACGCTCCGGAACATCCATGCTGGTCTCATAGCTGCCATTGGCGGGCAGATCCACCCAAATCGAGCGGTGTGCAACCAGTGTGGTTGTCGACGGATTGCCAGACGACACAGGCCGCTGGATCAGACCTTCTCCCGCCGACACTGCCTTGACCGGACTCCACGCAGCAAATCCCCAGTTCAACAGTGAGCTGGCGTCTTGCCATCGGTCGGGGCTATTGAGGACCACCGCAATCAGCTGGCGATTGTCCCGGGTCGCGGACGCCACCAAGCACTTGCCGGCCGCCGACGTGGTCCCCGTTTTCACCCCGTCGGCCCCCGGGAACCCGTACAGCAATTGGTTGGTGGTGTTGATGGTGCGCTTCCTGTGCCTGGTGAGTTCCGTAATCTGCTGTTCCTGGCTCTTCACGATCTCCTGAAACAACGGCATGCGCAGCGCCGTACGGGCTATCAGGGACAAATCGTAAGCGGAACTATAGTGCCCCGGCCGGGTTAGTCCATGGGTATTTTCGAACGAGGTGTTGAAGGCTCCCAACTGCTGAGCTTTGACATTCATCTCCGCCACAAAACGCTCGACACTCCCGGCCTCGCTTTCGGCCAAGGCGACCGACGCATCGTTGCCGGACCGCAAGAGCAGTCCCTTCAATAAGTCGAGACGGGTGTACTGCTGGCCTTGGCCAATATGCAGGGAGGACCCGGTCGTGTAGTCCGCCCGTTTGGAGACCGTCACCACGCGATTCAAATCGCCATGTTCAATGACCAGCAGCGCGGTCATCATTTTGGTTAGCGAGGCCGGATCCATTTGTCGAAAGGCATTCTTCTCGTACAAGATGGCCCCGGTTCGCGCATTGACCAAAATGGCCGCACGGGCTCCGAGGTCGGGTGGCAGCCCACTGGGCTTCTTGGCCGCCATGGCTGCCCCAGGCCAGATAATCGACAGCATCGCGGTCGCAGCAACCGCCAGTGTCCATTGTTTCAGCATATGAGCGGGCCTCCTGAGCGAATTCACCTCGCTAGTATGGCCCGCCGACTGAGGGTTATGAGTGCTGGAAGGTGAGATTGATGACTTGCTGCCCGGGGTCGGGCAATGAGACCGCCCGGCCGTTGACTACGACGCTGGCGAGACGAGTACCCAGCCGCACTTTGACGCTGGAACCGGCGGTAATGTCCAAGGTTTGCCCGGCATGGTAAGTCACACCATAGGGATTAGAGGTCACCCCGTTTTTCCACACTTCGACCCAGCAGGATCCTGTGAAGCTCAAATGCACGGCTACCGGACTTTGACTGACGCTGTAAACAACGCTGGTGTTGCCGCCCCCCAGCACGTGATTAGATGTCAAAGTGACCGCAGAGGACGGCGAGGATGACACACGAGGGTGGCTCTTCGAGGCTGACGGACTTTTAGACGAATGGGGGTGAGGATGCTTCACCGACACTGACGGTGTGCGGGATGCGCCGGGATCGGCCGTGGTGACCGGCTTACTCTTCGGCATCATGTACAACCCCAGCACAAACAGAATGGCCAACACCACGGCAGCCCCAAGGACCACCCGCCCCGAACCCTGTGGTCCGCTAACAGCCGCCTGCCTGCTGCGACGACTCGGATGGGGAGAGGCCGTCCGTTGAACCGGCGCACCACTCCGCCGCTGCCGAGTCGGAGTCGGAGCGGTGTGCGTGGGCGGTGCGGAAGATTGTTGCTTGGCGGCCAATCGCTTGCGGTACTGTACCAATTGCTCCGCGTCCGCATCCAAATAACGCGCATAACTCTTCAAAAACCCTTGCCCGTAGATCTCCCCGGGCAGGCGCTCCCAAGCATCATCCTCCAACGCCTTCAGGTAATCCTCACGAATATGCAGGTCTTGGCTGATTTCAGGGATTGTCAAGCGCCGCCGGGTTCGGGCGCTCTTCAAAAACTCGCCAATGCTAATCGACTGCTCGTCCACTCCCAGTGTCCCCCTCCCTTAACGGCTACGGCCAGACCCGGTTCAAGGTACGGGCAAACGGAATGGTTTCGCGCACATGTTCCAGCCCGCAAATCCATGCCACCACCCGCTCTAGGCCCAGTCCAAATCCACTATGCGGGACCGTCCCATAGCGTCTCAGATCAACATACCAGCTGTAGTCCTGGGGGTCCATGTTATTTTCTTCAAGACGCTGTAACAGCAGGTCCAGATCATGGATGCGCTGACTGCCCCCAATGATTTCCCCGTACCCCTCCGGTGCCAGCAAGTCCGCCGCCAGCACGACATCCGGCCGATTGGGATCGGGCTGCATGTAAAAGGCCTTAAAGGCCTTGGGGAAATGCGTCAAGAACACGGGTTTTTCAAACATCGCCGCCAACGCCGTTTCGTGAGGAGCTCCCAAATCCTCACCCCACTCGAGGGGCATGTCCACGCGTTTGAGCCGTTCCAGCGCCGCGTCGTAGGTAATGCGGGGGAAGGGCGGCACGACCTGCTCGAGCACTCCCATGTCCCGCTCCAACTGGACTAAATCCGCCCGATTATGGGTAAGGACATCTTTCACGACGTGACTCAACAGATTCTCCTGCCAGATCAGATTTTCTTCGAAGTCGCAGAAGGCCATCTCGGGCTCCACCATCCAGAACTCCGTCAAGTGGCGACGGGTCTTCGACTTTTCGGCCCGAAAGGTGGGACCAAAGGAATATACCCGGCCCAGTGCCATGGCCAGAGCTTCCATGTACAATTGTCCAGACTGCGACAAGAAGGCCGGCTCGCCGAAATAGTCGATACCAAAGAGTGTTGTGGTCCCCTCGGCGGCCGCCGGCGTCAAAATCGGCGGGTCAGCCACGACAAACCCGTGGTCATCGAGGAAATTGCGGATAGCATGTATGATGCGGGCCCGCACCCGCAGGATGGCAGCTTGACGGGAACTGCGCACCCACAGGTGGCGATGCTCCATAAGGAAGTCTACCCCGTGCTCCTTGGGCTGAATGGGATAGGACGGAGCGGGGGACAATCGCTCCAGACTGGTGACATCCAGTTCCACCCCTGATGGGGCCCGCTGGTCGGCACGGACCAAGCCGCGAATCGCTACAGCACTCTCCAGTTCCAGTTCGTCGAACGCGTCAATCCCCATCGGAGCCGCCGTCAAATTGGCTGGCTTGATAACGGCCTGAACGGTTCCGGTACCATCCCTGAGAATCATGAAGTGAATTTTTCCGGAGGACCGAAAGTGCGTCATCCAACCGCGCACGTCTACTTCCTCGCCCACGTGCTGCGCCAGGTCCCGAATCGAATAGATCGCCATCAATTCTTCCCCTTCTGGAGTAGATTGCGGAAGATCACCAGACGTTGAATCTGGTTGGTTCCCTCGTAAATCTGGGTAATCTTGGCATCCCGCATCATCCGTTCGACGGGATAATCGCGCACGTAGCCATAACCGCCGAATAGTTGCACGGCATCGGTTGTGACCTTCATGGCGGTGTCGGAGCACATGAGTTTAGCCATGGCCGAATAGCGCGTCACCTCCGGAGACGAGACCGCGTCGAACCCGGCTGTCTCCACCACCTCCGCGGCCTTATAGAGCAAGTGGCGGCTTGCCTCAATTTGGGTCTCCATGTCGGCCAGCATAAATTGAATGGCCTCCTGGTCGGCCAATGGGCGGCCAAATTGGCGCCGCTGCAACAAATGTTCCAACGTAACATCCAGTGCCCCCTGCGCAATACCCAACGCCTGGGAGGCAATCCCAGGCCGGGTGCGGTCCAGCGTCCGCATGGCGATCTTAAAGCCATTGCCTTCCTGTTCCAGCAAGTTCTCCGCGGGCACCCGCACATCATCAAAGTTTAGCATGGCAGTTTGCGATCCACGAATGCCCATCTTCTCCTCGATGCGTCCCACGGAGAGCCCGCTGGACTCCCCATCGACGACAAAGGCCGATACCCCGCGGACCCCGGCCTCGGGATTGGTGGAGGCGAACACCACCAGGGTCTTCGCCAGTCCGCCGTTGGTGATAAAGACCTTGGTACCGGTAATGCGATATGTATCCCCATCTTTAATGGCACGAGTCTTGGTGCCGCCGGCGTCTGAACCCGCTTCGGGTTCGGTGAGAGCAAATGCCGACAGCTTCTTCCCGGAGGCAATATCCGGAATGAAGCGCGCCTTTTGTTCGCGCGTGCCGCCGACCAGGATGGGCATGGCTCCCAAGTGCTGCGCGGCGATAATGAGGCTCGAGGTCGCACAGACTCGCGCCACCTCTTCAACGGCCAAGCAAAAGGTGAGGAGATCCGCACCGCCGCCCCCAAATTCCTCCGGCATCCCCACGCCGATGAGTCCATACTCCGAAAATAATTCTGCGATATCCCAGGGGAATTCTCCCGTCCGATCAATCTCGGCTGCGCGCGGCAGCACACGTTCCACGGCCAAGCGGCGCACGGTGTCACGAAATAGTTGTTGTTCCTCGGTCAGTTGATATGTCATGCTCTACACTCCCGCTTCAAAGTGTGGCCATCTGTCGGCACGAACTTCCGTCCCAGGGCCAGGCCTCATTCCCTTGCTTCCATGATACAATAACCAGAAAGAGGTGACTGCGAATGCCTGCTCGCGAGACCTTCAGCATGTCGTTGGTGCCCATTTCCGAGGTCGTGTTTCCCGGAATCGTCTCCACAGTCCTGTTGCGGCCCAAGGCGTTCAGCGCCGCGATCCGCGTGGCAGTCGCCCAGGATCACAGCATGGTATTCGCCCTGGAACGGAACGATCGTGAACCCGCGACCATTGCCACCACCGGCCGAGTCTTGGACGTCGCCGAAAGCCCGGAAGGCACCCACCTGACCCTCGCTGGCATCCAGCGAACCCACATGCTCTCCTATCGCCACCAAGGCAACGGCCTGATTGGCCAGTTTCGATATGCCGCCGACACAGAAGAAACGATTCCGCCGCTGCTCTTGGAAGAAGCCTGGGCCTTGGCATCGGAGCTGTGGGCCATGCTAAGCCCCGATTCGGGCCATGCCCCGCTTCCCCAAAATGCGGCCTTGTTGTCCTATTGGATTGCCGCGCACGTCCCGCTGAACGCCCCTACCCAGCAGGAGCTGTTGGAGATTACCACCAGCCGTGGACGGCTGGCCAAAGAGGTCTCGCTGATGCGCACGCTGTTGGATGGTCTCCGCACCGAGCACAGCAGCTAGCCGTCGTTGGTGCTCCGCCAAGTCTCCACCGCTGGGATTAAAATCTGGGCAATCCACGTAGTCCAGTATTGACGATCGTGGCTCAGACGCTTGAAGCGGCTCTCCCTCGCCCACTCGTTCATAGGAATTGGCGACGCGCCTTCCAACGCGATGCCAATGTTGCCGGGGTGCGCCCGTGTTGGCCACTCCACCTGAATTTCCACCCCGTCGTGCGACCGCACCACCCAAAGGCCGGGCTGTGAGGCCCACCGCCAAATCGACCACCCCTCCGGCGGGCGCACACGCCGGGCCGGCGACACCAGATTCACTGGCCAAGGATACTGCTTCAAAAAAGCCGCCAGACGCTCCGACTCGACATGCCGGGAAGCCTCGGCTTGGAGCTGTTGCCAGCGGTCTTCGGCTTCAGTCCCTCGAACCAGAGGACGGATTTGAAGAATCGGGATTTGACGACGCTCCTGCTGCAATGCCCGCCAACTCTCTGTCGAAAGCGGCTGGCGCGGGTTGTACGTGGCTTCCAAACGGCTTCCGCGCTGCACCCGCCGAAGAGTCATGACCGTCCCCCACTCCGGACTCCAAGCGGGAATCTGCCAGGTGGCGTGTGCCCTCAAGTGAGTGGGTTCAGGCGTCTGGCTCAATCGGTCCAACCAGTATCGCCCGTCCCCTTGGACCGTCAGATCGCAGGTGATGTAGCGGGCTTTTATGCCCAGCAGCTGTTCCTCAGCCGGAGCCTTCTCCTGCAACCATTTCACCCGCACAGGCCGAGCGCCCAGCCGTTCGGACAGCCGTACCCATAAATTCATCAGAGTTTCCCTGGAACCCGCCACCGCGGGGTCGGCGTTGAGCGTGCCTTCTTCCCACCCGGTAGCCCAGCTGCGATTGACGCCCATTCCCCAGGCCAGCCGACGGGCCGTTTGCAACCGGTTGTCAGCCCACCACTCCAGTTCATCCTGGTTGGTCCAGCTGGCGGGATCCCAGACGTCCTCGACCAAGGCCCACAGCCAGGATTCCCGGGAAGCGCGGATGATGACCTGCTCTGCCGTCCATCCAACCCAAGCGTCGTCTCCACAGGGAATCCAGACCCGTTCCGGTCCCATCTCAGCCAAAAAACGCACCAAATAATTCCATGTCACCGTGATATCCATGGGATCCAGCCAGGCGTCGATGGCCAGGGGTTTAGATTGATGCTGCAGCCACGGTTCCAGCGCGCGTACCGTACGGGAGCGCAACGTCAGACGCCGAGCCACAATATCTTTGCCCAATGTGTCCAGCCAATGCTCAGTCGATACGGCATCCTGCCAGAAAGCGTGGGTGCCAGTCCGAGGAGCCTCCGAAAACTGTGCCAAATACCGCATGGTCACCGACCTCTGTTGGTGTGTTGCTAACCTGTGTGGAACCTGAGCCGTGTATTCCTCCATTATACAGATCTGTTCGGGGAGGAGACAGTCGGCAGCGCGTAAAGCCCAGGGCCTCATTGTGCTAGTCTCACCGTTATGGAAATCCCCCGTTGTGGTAGCCTACACTGGGGGTGTACGCATGAAGGTTGTCCTGCTCTCCGGCGCCATCGTCGGGGCGCGAACCCGCTCCACACTGCGCGAAGCGCAGAAGGTGCTCACGGAACGATACCCGGACGTCTCGTCAGAGTGGCTGGATTTGGCTCAATATGATGTCCAATTTAGTGACGGCCGCACGTACTGGGATTACGAATTCACCAGCGACACGCGCCATGTGGCAAAGACCGTGCTGGAGGCCGACGCCTTGATCGTTGCCTCCCCCATCTACCAAGCTTCGATGCCCGCACCGCTCAAAAATGTCTTCGACTTGCTGCCCCGTCGGGCCCTGCGGGATACCGTGGCGAGCCTCTTAATTAATGCCGGATCAGCGCGCCACTATCTGGTTCCCGAACAACAATTCAAACCGGTGCTCGGATACCTGGGAGCCCAAATTGTCCAGCATTACGTGTACGTCGAGGATCAGGACTTTGACGACGAAGCGCACATCGTCAACCCGAACGTCCTGCTGCGCATTCGGCGACTAGTGGAGGATACCGTGGCGCTCGCCAATCTCTACCGAAACATGCGGGACGAAACGCCTGTCTGGTACGAGGCAGGTCATGATCCGGCCGAGCTGGAGGACAATCCCTAGAATTCGCCGGGGCCATGAGGGGGTCGTAACAAGACCCCGGCCCAGCGGTCGGGGTCAGATACAATCAGCGGCTTAGGAGTGTCCCCACATACTGCAGGATTGCCTGGCTGCATTCTGCGCAGTATCCGTCGTGGTCGATGAGGCGCGCAGCGACATCGTTCAGCTTTTTCAGTTGTTCCTGATCCGGCGTGCGGGTTGACGTTGTGACTTTCACCACGTTCTTCAAGTCATTGAACAGCTTGGTCTCGATTGCCTGCTTAAGGCCGCTGTGGGACTGGTAGTCAAAACGCTTGTTGTGTCGGGCCAGGGTGGAGATGCGGATCAGAATTTCCTCGCGAAACGCGCGCTTGGCGTTCTCGGTGATCCCAATCTGCTCCTCAATGGAGCGCATCAGCTTTTCATCCGGTTCCAATTCCTCGTCCGTGATGGGATCGGTCAGTTTGCTCTTATTGACGTAGGCCTCGGCGTTGTCGAGGTAGTTATTGAGGAGCGCCTGGGCTGACTCCTCAAAGGAATATACAAAGGCCTTCTGTACCTCAATCTTGGCCATCTCGTCATATTCCTTGCGGGTCTCATAGATGAGGTTCAAGAGACGCTCACGTTCCTCGTCGTCCAGTCCGGTGTGCTGCTCTAATCCATCCTTCAGGGTTTTCAGAGCGTCCAGGGGATTGATGCAGGTCACCCCGGAGCGCACCAAGGCCGTCGACAGCCGATTGATGACATAACGCGGCGAAATCCCATCCATGCCCTCCAGAGGAAACTCTTCCCGAAGCTCCCGGATATCCTTGGTGGTGTAGCCCTCGACGGATTCTCCGTCCAACAGCCGCAGCTTCTTCACGAGCGACATGCCCTGCTTCTTCGACTCCTTAAGCCGCGACAGCACCGCGAACATGCTCGCCACCCGCAGAGTGTGCGGAGCCAAGTGCACATCCTTCAATCCCGACTCGGTAATCAGCTTTTCGTAAATGTGGGTCTCTTCAGATACCGTTAGGTTGTAGGGCACCCGCACCAAAATCATGCGGTCCCGAAGCGCCTCATTCTTTTTGTTCTCCACAAAGTGCAGATACTCACTCTCGTTGGTGTGCGAGACGATTACCTCATCAGCGTAAATCATCGAGAAACGGCCCGTCTTGATGTTCTGTTCCTGAGAGAGGGTGAGCAGGCCATAGAGAAACTTCTCGTCACTTTTCAGCATCTCGATGAACTCCATCAGCCCCCGGTTGGCGATGTTGAGTTCTCCATCAAATCGATAGGCGCGGGGATCAGACTCCGATCCGTACTCACCGATAGTGGCCAGGTCAATGGAACCTGTCAACTCACTAATATCCTGGCTCTTGGGATCGCTCGGGGAAAAGGTGCCGATCCCCACCCGCATCTTCTCGGAGAACACAATGCGCTCCACCGGCACATTATCGATGTGGCCGTGGTACACTTCGTCGAGCCGCTGTCGGCACACCGGGCACAAGTCTCCTTCGATATAAATGCCATACTCCGCCAAGATGTCGGGCCGCAGGGCATCCGGAATCAAGTGCAGGGGTTCTTCGTGCATAGGGCATTCCCGAATTGCGTAAGCCGCGCCTTGGTCTGTTTTGGAGTAGTTTTCCAGCCCGCGCTTGAGCAGCGCCACCAGTGTGGATTTCCCGCCTCCCACCGGTCCCATGAGGAGCAGGATGCGCTTTCGCACCTCCAGGCGCTGGGCCGCCGAATGGAAGTAATCCACCAATTGATCGAGGGCGTGCTCCAATCCGAACATTTCGCCTTCAAAAAACCGATAGCGGCGCCCACCCTCGGGGGTGGTGTCGATGCCGTGGTCGGCGATCATATCGTAAATGCGCGCGTGCGACAGGCGGGCCAGGCGAGGCTGCTCGCGCACGCGGTTGAAGTATTCTCGAAAGGTTCCCTGCCATTTCAGCTCGCTTTCCTGGCTATGGAAGGCTTCCAGACGTTCCCACAGATCCATGATATTTCCCTCCCTTTCACGCAACCGTCCACGGTCGATGGATTTCACACGTCATCTATTGGCCTCAAAGGCTAGAGCATCACTTTGGTATCCGACTTGCCGTCATAAGATAGAATCAGCCGTTTGTCGTCATGCCGCGTTTCCAGATGCACGGGCCGTCCCCAAATCTGATGGACGGAATGCAAAGCCCTCTCGGCATAGGGCACATCCAAATCCACCCCTTCATGGCGATGGATGAGGTACAACTCGCCCCGCTGATTGAAGTCGCCGTCATCCACATGGATGACCGGAATCCCCCCGTGCACCAGTTCGCGCACCAGCCGGTCGCGCACCATCTCCAGCGCACGGCTCTTCAAGACCACCTTGTCGTCCTGGGCTCCATAGACGATGAGGTGGAGAGAATCGACCACCTCTTCGGTCAGATAATTGCGGACAAATGACACGTCGTCGTCAACGGTGCGGACCAGAAACAAGGCATCCAGCCCTTCCCGCTGCTCCAAGTCACGGTAGATGGCATAGCCGAGCGCGTACGGGTTGATTTGATACATCATGGGCGCGGTGACTTGACTGTGTAGGCGCGCGAAATCCAGATAATCATCGTCTGTCAAGCGCAATTCCCGCATCAGAGTGGCGTGCCAATAGCTGGCCCAACCTTCATTCATAATCTTGGTACGGATTTGGGGCCAGAAGTAAATCATTTCATCGCGCACCATGCCGACGATGTCCCGCTGCCAATCGTCTAAGTGACGGCTCTCCTGCATGAGAAACAGGAGCAGGTCGTCAGCGGCCTCCGAATGCCGCACCTCCCGGACCCCGGACTCTTCTGCCTCCCAGTCCCACCTCTGCCGCTCCCGCCCACGCGGCACTTGAGGCACGCGCTCGCGAGGCGGGATACTGGGTCCCCGCGGACTCACATGCTCTTCCAAGGCCAGCACAGCATCCAAGAACGATTCCACGCGGTCGCGGCCCACCTCGAACTCATATTGGCGCACGCGCTCGGCATGACGGGAGACCACGTCCACCATGTCCTGAGGCGTATGCTGAAAGCATTGATTGTGGCGGAAAAAGTCCACGTGGCCCATCACATGCGCGCGCACGAAGGTATTTTCCAGCTCCGTATTGGAGTCTAGAAGAAACGCGTAGGCGGGATTCGAGTTAATGACCATCTCATAGAGCTTGTTAAGCCCATAATCGTATCGAGTCTTCATGGCGTGGTAAGCCTTGCCGTACGACCAGTGCGACATCCGCCCGGGAATGAGATACGCGGCAAATTCGTACAGAACCGAAGCCGGCACACTTTCAAATATCACCGGGTAGGGGTCAAGTCCCCGTGCACGGGCTAAATCCCAAATCTCTTGGTCAGTCGGATAGGCCTTGGAGCGTACGTTTGCCATCGCTATCCCTCCTTGCGCGGAAAGAAGGTCTTCAAGGCAGGGTACACATCTTGACGCTGGGTAATGGTCACCGTCTTGAATCGAGGATGTTGGATACGGCTGAACGCTGACATGAGGGTGCTGGTGTAGCCCCCTTCACGGATCTCGCCATAGCCGAACACGTTTACCTGAGGCAGCAACGATTCTAAAATGTCTACGGTCCGGCGATTGTCAGCGTCCGACCAATTGTCCCCGTCCGAGAAGTGAATGGGATACACGTTCCACCGTTCTGGAGAATACCGAGTCTGAATGACTTCCTGACACAGTTGGTAGACTGAGGACACCTTGGTCCCGCCGCTTTCCCCCAATTGAAAGAACTCTTCCTCGGTCACCTCACGGGCTTGTGTGTGATGGACCAAGAAAACCACCTCGACCGAGCGGTACTGCGTGCGCAGAAACTTCAGCATCCAGAAGGCAAACGTGCGGGCCATCATCTTTTTGAAGTCCCCCATGGATCCAGAGATATCGCGCATGGCAATAATGACGGCATTATCTTCTGGCTGGGGCTCATCAATCCAGGTCTTAAAACGCAGGTCCGAGTCGCGCCAATCTCCGACTCGAGCAGGTCCGTTGCGGGCATTGCGAAGCAGGTTTTGACGCAAGCTGCGGCGCTTGTCAAGATTGCCCATCAGCCCCTTAGGACTGATATCCTTGAACTTCCAGGTTGGTTCAGGAATGGTCGCCATGGGCTTAGGCTTCAAATAGGGCAAGCCGAGCTCGTCGAACAAGAGGCCGGCAATGTCATCCAATGTCACTTCAGCCTCGATGTAATCCACTCCCGGCATTTCTCCGGGGAGGTCACCCTGACCCTCTCCTGGTCCGGACTTGGGCAGGCGCCCTAGCACGTCGCCGGGTTTTCCGTCCCCTTGGTCCTGCCCCACGCGGTCTCCCTGCCAGGGATGGAAGCGGAACTTATACTGTTCCAGCGAGCGAATCGGCACCCGCAGCACATGCTTCCCATCGGACGCGATAATCGCCTCTTCGGACACCAAATCTGGCAGGCGCGCTTTGAGGGCTTCTTTAATCTTCTCTAAATGGCGCCGCTGGTCAGTGGCCCCCTTGCGCTGGAGCGACCAATCCGGCACGAACCCTGCCATAGTGGACACCTCCCTTCTTTGGAGAGTGATCCATCCTATGCGTGATTCGGCCTAATTTTGCCCCAATACCGCAAAAAATGCGCCCGTCCGCCTCAAGTCGCCACGCCTTGTCTTACAGTTCGAGGCGACTGCCTGCCTGCGGCAATTAGACCTCGGGAGCGATCTCCTGGTCTCCCTCCAGGAGTTCCTGGTACTGGACCTCCGTCAAGTACACATCCCGGGGTCGGGCGCCGTCTACTGGTCCTATATATCCGCGTGCTTCCATGGCGTCGATAAGCCGTGCCGCCCGGGTGTATCCGATCCGCATGCGCCGCTGCAGCATGGAGGTCGAAGCTTGTCGGCTTTCCACCACAATCCGAAGTGCATCCATAAAGAGGCTGTCCGTTTCTTCCCGTGGTTGGCTCGTCTCGACGGGCGCGGAGAAGTCTGGCGGCGTGTCCTGATCGGGCGGCGGTTCGGCATGCTCCCTTAAATATTTCACCACCGTCTCGATTTCCCTTTCGGTGACAAACGCACCCTGTACCCGAAGCGGCTTCGCTGATCCCACCGGGGAATAGAGCATATCGCCCCGTCCCAGCAGCTTCTCGGCCCCGGCCGTGTCCAGAATGGTGCGGGAATCCACTTGGCTGGACACCGCAAAGGCAATGCGGGAGGGGATGTTGGCTTTGATGGTTCCCGTAATCACGTCCACGGAGGGCCGCTGTGTGGCCACCACCAGATGCAGACCGGCCGCTCGTGCCATCTGCGCCAAGCGTGCAATGGACTCTTCGACGTCCTGCGGCGCCACCATCATCAAGTCGGCCAGCTCATCAATAATGATGACAATCAAGGGCAAATGTTCGTCGCCGACCTGATTGAACCGGGTCACGTCCCGCACCTTGTGGGCGGCAAAGAGACGATAGCGCCGCTCCATCTCCTGTACAGCCCAGCGCAGCGCCCCCGCTGCCTTCTTGGGCTCGGTCACCACCGGGCTGATGAGGTGAGGCACCCCATTGTAGACCGACAGTTCTACAACCTTTGGGTCGATCAGCAAAAGACGGACCACATCGGGACTGGACCGGTACAAGAGACTGGTAATCAGCACGTTGATGAGGACGCTTTTGCCGGAACCGGTAGCCCCTGCCACCAACAGGTGCGGCATCTGCTCCAGCCGCGCCACGATGGGGGTCCCGGCCACATCGCGGCCCAGGACCACCGACACGGGCGACTCCGATTCCGTAAAGGCGGAGCTTTCCAACACATCGCGCAGCAACACCGCCGAGATCTGGTCGTTGGGCACCTCAATGCCAATGGCCGACTTGCCCGGAATTGGCGCCTCGATGCGGACTCCCGTCGCCGCCAAAGAGAGGGCAATGTCGTCAGCCAAGTTTACAATCCGAGATACCTTGACCCCAGGCGGAGGCACCACCTCAAACCGTGTGATGGCCGGTCCCTGACTCACTTCACTCAACCGAGCCTCGATGCCGAATTGCCGCAACGAGTCTATTAAAATCCGCCCACGCTCTTCTGGGCCTGGACCACGGCCACTGCCTCTGGTCCCACTGGGCGGTGTCAGCAGCGCCAGGGGCGGCGGAAGATAGGGCTGGCCACTCTTGGTAAACACCGGCGGCTGGATGGCTTCGGACGGCGGCTTGTCCACGACCGCCTTAGGAGCGGGCGGCGGCCCCTCCTCCATAGCCTCGAGCACCACGGGCCGCGGGGACGGTTTGGGCCGGGGCGAGGTTCTCTTAGCAGCGGCAGGGCGCGACGCGGGCTTCACGGGAGCGGGACTGGGCTCCAAGGGGAAAACCCAGTCTCGGACCCACAACACCACACGCACCAACCCGCGCAACACCCCCTTGAGGACCGCCACAGCCCCTTGTGAAAACTGGCGTCCACCGGCCATGAGGCTTCCCCCCGTGACCAGCATGCCGCCCAGAATCACGAGCACAATCCCGACAATCACCGACCCCGGCTGTCCCAGCCCTAGGGCGATGAGGTGGAGCAGGTGAAATCCCAGCCACCCGCCCGCTGCCCGGCCCCCAAATCCAAACAGCACGGTCACCCCGAAGTAGGCCAGCACCACTCCCCAGGCCCGGAGCTGGCGGCTCAAACTGGGTTGGTTATACAAACGCAATAGGCCAGTCACCATAATGGCAGCCGGCACCACCCAAGCCAGATACCCAAAGACATAGGCAAGTCCGCGGCCAAAATCCCGGCCCAACACCCCGCTGTGCGGGAACGCCAACGACAAGTAACCCAAAATGCCCAGCGCAACCAGCACCACGCCAGCCATTTCCCGCCGCATGTCACCCGTCAACTGCTTTAACAACGCGCCCACCGCTATCCCCCAATAAGCCACACAGCCACGGCCGCAGCCGCCGTGTAAATCCCCATGGCGCGCCAGGCGCGAGACTGCTGGACAATCCCTTTGACCCATTGTATCGCAACCACACCAGTCACCGCAGCCAGCAGAGCAGCCAAAATCAAGAGTGACCACGAGACACCGGGGTGACTCATGGCTCCGAACTCGAACAGGGAGGCCCCGACGACGGCCGGGATGGCCATCAAAAAGGAAAACTGGGCGGCATCCTCCCCTTTGACACCAACCGCCCGAGCCATAGCGATGGTGGTTCCGGAACGGGATAGTCCCGGCCACAACGCCAGGGCCTGTGCGCAGCCAATGACCGCGGCTTGCCACCACCGCATCTCTTCCAGTGGGCGGCCGCTTCTCGCGATGGGCGTCGCCCACAAGAGCACGGTGGTACACATCCAGCCCACCGCCACCGCTCCCACGGTAAAATATTGCTCCACCACATGCCCCAATAGGAGCCCAGCCCCCGCGGCAGGCACCGACGCCGCTGTCAAAAGCCCCATCAGACGCCAGGCCGCTCGCCTGCCTTGGGCGAGCTCCTTCAACCAGCGCCCAATCCAGCGCCGGTAGGCCCAGAGCACGGCGGCCAGGGTCCCTAGGTGCAGGGCCACCTCCAAAGCGGCTCCCGGAGACGCCACCCCCAAAATGGTTTTCAACACAATCAAATGGCCTGAGGAACTAACCGGCAAGAACTCCGTCAGCCCCTGCAAAGCCCCTAATCCAAGAACCGACCACATCGCCATCCCCCCGTACTACGATGGTATCGGCGGCTGGGACAATTCATGACGGCCAGTCCTGGCTGGGGATCGCCTCTCGCATGCGGGCGGGGCAGACGCGAAAGGGAATTCGAACGGATAGTTATGGAGGTGTCTCGAGGCTCTCCGAAGAGAGTTTGAAGGCTGGCGTATCCTCGTTATGGGCCAAGAACAAACGATGCGCACGGCCCGGAGTCAAACCCCTCTCCCGGACCCCAAGGAACACCGGCACAGCATCCGCCGGCCGCTCCAAGGGCCTTCGCTTGGCTCCGGATAATCTCACCCGCCGTGGGCCACTCACCTAGTCACCGACCGGCGCTCCAATCCAGGGGCAATGGGGCATGCACCGCGCCGCTCGCATGCCATCGGCAACTACAGCGCGTTAAAGCGGAACAACAGATTCCAACCCGGGGTCGCTTGGAGCGGCCCTATTCGCGCTTATGGCGTATCGCCACGTCGAGTCTGAGTTGCTCCACCAACTGGGCGGCGCGCAACGACAGATCCTTGCCCGACGTGACCACTTCCAGCGTCCGGTGCAAGTCGAGCCCGTCGACCGGCATGGACACCACCCCGGAAACCCGCACCTCCTCCGCATCGAGGACGGAACGCGAGACCACACTGACGCCGACGTTGTTGGCGACCATGGCAATAATGGACCGCAGAGAGGACAACTGCATCATGACATTCAAGGCGTGCACCGAGAACCCGGCGCGCTCGAGCGCGCGTTCGAACACGCGCCGGGTCCCCGAACCCTCTTCTCTCAGGATCCAATCCAGAGCGGCCAGCTCTGACGCCTCGATGGCGGTGCGGCGGGCCCAGGGATGACGGTGGGACATAATCAACACCAACTCATCTGTCCAGAGTCTCTCGGACGACAGTGCTCCTCGCGTGCCCGCCCCCTCGATAATGCCGACGTCAACCGTTCCGTCTGCCACCCGTTCAATGACATCCTGGCTGTTGGTCATGATGAGGTGGATGCGAGTCTCGGGCCATTTGTCGCGAAATCGCCCCAGGGGCTGGGGCAAAAACAACTCCGCCGCAGTGTGAGAGGCGGCGATGCCGACCCGAGCGGCTCCCTCTTGTTCCGCCCTTACATCCCGTACTGTTTTGTTCCAGAGGGCCTCCATTTCTTCCGCGGCTTGCAAGAGCGCCACCCCGCTGGATGTTAAATCCATGCCGCGACTGCCACGTACAAACAATGTGGCCCCTAAATCACGCTCCAATGCGGCAATTTGCGCGGACACCGACGAAGCAGCCAGGTTGAGACGCTTGCTGGCCTGGGTCAACTGTCCCGTCCGCGCTACCGCAAGAAATGCAAAAAGACGCGGATCCAAGCCACCCTCTCCTCCGTTCGAAATTGGCCAAAGCGCGTTAGGAATAACGAAACGCACCCCGCCTAGTTTCTCCCTATCATATCGCTAACGCTCACGATTCTTTTATAAATTGCGGAGGGATGCGAGTTGCGCCTAATCAAGGGATTCACCCCAAATTGGTTCACTGCTGGCATGGGGACGGGCATCGTGGCCTTGGATGCCTACTTGCTGCCGGCCGGACCCCAATGGATGAAGACAGCGGGCACGTCGCTGTGGTTTCTCAACATGGCCTTAGTCGGTACGCTCATTGTGTTGATGGGTCTGCGAGGCATCGTCGATCCCCGGGGCGTCAAGCGGGTCTTTACGGACCCATTGCACTCCATGTTTTTTGGCGCCATCCCTATGGCCATGACCACGGTCGTTAATGGATTTTTTGACATGGGTCCCCACTTGTTTGGGGCCGAATCCTACCACATTGGGGCGGTCCTGTGGGTGGTAAACGCCGCCATCGCCGTAGCTTCCGGGTTTGTTGTGCCATTCCTCATGTTCATTAGCCACGACCATGCCCTGTCAGGCATGACGGCCGTTTGGCTGATGCCCATTGTTCCCGCCGAAGTTGTCGCCGCGTCAAGCGGTCTCATGCTGCCGCACATCGCGAACCTGGCACTGCAGCAAGACCTTTTCGTGGGCACCATTGTCTTGTGGGCCTTTAGCGTGCCCATGGCATTCTTGCTGCTCGGCACACTTTTTGTGCGGCTCGCTTTGCATCACTTGCCGCCGCGAGAGTTGGCGATCTCGACGTGGATTACCCTGGGAACCATCGGAACTGGCATCATGGGCCTCATGCTGGTGGCTAAGGATGCGTCGCTGGTGTATCCTTCGCTGGCCCCAAGCATTGCCGGCACGGCCACGTTTGCCTCCATCGTTTTCTGGGGCTTAGGCATATGGTGGCTGGTGCACAGTTTCTTAATCACCGGTTACTATCTATGGACCAAGACCTTGCGCTTCAACTTGGGCTGGTGGGGCTTGACCTTCCCTTTGGGCGTGTTCGTGGGAGGAACCGACCTCTTGTATCACGCTTTGGGAACGGGCCTGTTCCGCGGGGCAGCTCTGGGATTCTTCGTCCTTTTGGCGCTGTTTTGGCTGCTGGTGGCGTCCCTCACGGTCCATCATCTGACAACACTGCGCCGTGCCCGCAAGGCACCGGCCGACAACGTCTCTGCCTTCGACGACGACGAAGCGGTGGTATAAACTTCCCAGCCCCGTCGAGAGCATGGAGCTCCCATGCCCACAGCGGAATTAAAGAGGGTTGACCCAAAAGTGATTCCCGTTTTGGGCCAGCCCTTGTCTTTACATCAACTGGATCGGCATATTGGGCTGAAAATTGGGATCCAAATAATCAGCCGGATCGGTCGACAACAGCCGCTCCACACGCATCGTGCCAAAGTCGTCACGGCGAACCAGGCACAGCCGGCCCTCAAGCCACAGGGCCTTCAGGAACAGATCCTCCTTGGAATCCGGAAATATATCCTCGCCGGAGAGCGGCGTATACAACACCATGAGATCCCTCCTTCTCGCACTCTAGTGCGGTTTGGCCTCGCGATGGCCTTTTTTCTTGCGGCCTTCGCGCGGGGGCAATAATTCATACATTTTCTTTAAAGCATCCTCGATGCCCCCCACTTGATCAATTAAGTGAACCTCCACCGCGTCCTGCCCCACCAGCACCGTGCCGATGTCCCGTGCCAATTCTCCCGTGCGAAACATCAACTCGCGGAAGGTATGTTCATCGATATGGGAATGCTGGGTCACGAACCGCACCACCCGGTCCTGCATCTTGTCCAGATATTCGTAGGTTTGCGGCACACCAATGACCAAGCCGTTCATGCGGATAGGATGGATGGTCATCGTGGCCGTCGGCGCGATGAAGCTGTAGTCGGCCGCGACGGCTACGGGGACGCCAATAGAGTGTCCCCCGCCGAGTACCAGTGATACCGTGGGCTTGGACAGACTGGCAATCATCTCGGAGAGTGCCAGTCCGGCTTCGACATCGCCGCCCACGGTGTTAAGTACCAACAACAGCCCTTCGATATCGGGGTTTTCTTCGATGGCGACCAATTGAGGAATCACGTGCTCGTACTTGGTGGTCTTATTCTGAGATGGCAGCACCACATGCCCCTCGATTTGGCCGATAATCACCAAGGTCTGAATGGGCGACTTCTGCGTCGGAAGACGGGTGGTCCCGAATTCCGTGATGTTTTCGGCAACGTCCTGCTTGCCCTTCTTGCGGGGCTCGGGCTCAGCCTCCATGATTAAGCGCTGTCGATGGCGCATTTTGCTCCTCCTCTCAACTCACTGGGTATTGTGTCTTTCTGCGGGTGTTATTAGACAAACCCCGGCATAAGTTGAGACGAGGAGGTGTGCGCATGCGGTGGTGGATGACAGCCCCCAAAATCGCCACTCTGGTGTCGCCGCCCTTGTTTCTAGCCCTCGGCGTCACCTTGGGCGGCGGGCTGATGGGCGCGTTGGGACAGTGGATTGGCGGTCACCCAGGCCAAGCTGACGCCAGCCAAATCGCTTTCCGCATCCGGATCTGGGCGGTAGCCGTCGCTATCGGCGGCACCTTGACGGCTTTGGAAAACTTTGAAAAAAGCGTGTCCACCAAAGCCATGCTGGACCTGGTCAAGGGCAGTCTGACGCTCTTGGCAGCCTATGCCGGGGCCGCGTTGGGATATTGGCTGTTGCGGTGGTGGATGATGCCATGAGCCGGGACCTGCGTTCTGTCGCCGGCCTCATCCTGGGCGTTGCCCTGGGCAGTGCAGCGGTACAATCCCATACGTGGCAGATGCGCCACATCCTCACCACAGAAGCCCGACTCTCTCACCTGGACGCCCAGCATTGGCGACAAGAGTCCCTGCGCCTTCGAGACCAATTGGCCCTCATCAATCGCAAAAGCGAGCGCCAAACCTATGTGCAGACGGTCAATTTAGAAGTCATAAAAAGTCCAGTGCCGCTCATCGATGTCGAGGCGGCACTGGAACCGTATACCGAATCCTTATTGGGTGTATCGCTGGCATCTGTCAAACTGTCCCTCATCTACCAGTTGTTCGAACACCGACGCCTGGTGCTGGGCAGTCACGTCTACCAGGTCAGCGTCAAGGCCCTGCTGGTCGCCCCCGACGTCACCATCCTCCTGCATTTGCATCCACTTGGCCGAAGCCATGCGTCTTAGGCTTTAGACCTCCATGATAATGGGCAGAATCATGGGACGCCGTTTGGTCTTTTCCCACAGAAAACGACCCAAGGTTTCCCGCACCGCCGACTTGATAGCCGACCATTCCGACAAGTTGTTGCCTTCCAACTGCGTCAAAGCGGTCTTTACCCGCTGACGCGCCTCGTCCAACAACGCCTCGGATTCGCGGACATAAACAAACCCGCGGGAGACAATGTCAGGACCCGACACCATCAACCCGTTTTGGGCGTCCATACCCACCACCACGATAAGAATTCCATCGTTGGAGAGTTGCTTGCGGTCGCGCAGCACAATATTGCCTACGTCGCCCACCCCAACACCGTCCACGAGCACTTTACCGGACGGAACGGATCCCACAATGGCGCCGCTCTCCTTGGTGAACTCGAACACGGAGCCATTCTCGCCGATTAAAATGTGAGAAGGCTCAATGCCGACCTCCCGGGCCAACTGCGCGTTGTGGACCAGGTGCCGGTACTCACCGTGCACCGGCACAAAATATTGCGGCCGCACCAGGTTCATCATCAGTTTAAGCTCTTCCTGGCAAGCGTGTCCCGAGACGTGGATATTGGAAGCCGACCCGTACACCACGTGGGCACCCAATCGATATAAGTTGTCGATGGTGCGGGATACATACTTCTCGTTTCCAGGAATGGCGGTCGCCGAGATGACAACCGTGTCGCCCGGCACGATCGTCACCTTGCGGTGATCGGCCGTCGACATACGCGTCAACGCGGACATCGGCTCGCCTTGAGATCCGGTCGTCACGATCACAATTTGCTCCGCGGGCAGCTTCTTGACCTCTTCAATATCCATCCAGGTTCCCGGGGGAAACTCCAAGTACCCGAGTTCGATAGCCTTTTGCACCACGTTCTCCATGCTGCGTCCCACGACCGCGACACGCCGATGGTGCCGAACCGCCGCCTCAACGACTTGGCGAATACGGTGCACCTGAGAGGCAAAGGAGGCCACAATAACGCGTCCCTCAGCCCCTTCGATAACCCGGTCGAACGTCTTGCCCACCGTCTTTTCCGATGGCGTATAGCCCGGTCGCTCGGCGTTGGTGCTGTCCGCCAGCAACAGCAGTACGCCTTCTTTTCCAACCTCCGCCAAACGGTGGAAATCCGCTACATGCCCGTCAACCGGCGTGTGGTCAAACTTGAAGTCTCCTGTGTGCACGACGGTCCCCACAGGACTCTTAATGATGAGACCGGTCGCATCAGGAATGGAGTGGTTAACCCGAAAGTGTTCCACCGAGAAGCTGCCCGCCCGCACCACTTCGCCCGGCGTTAATGGCCGCGAGGCCGGATGCAGACTGAGCTGATGCTCCTGCAGTTTCAATTCCACCATGCCGAGGGTCAAGCGCGCGCCATAAACCGGCACACTCATTTGACGCAGCACATAGGGCAACGCCCCGATGTGGTCTTCGTGGCCGTGGGTCAGAAAAATACCGCGAATGCGGTCCTTGTTCTCCAGCAAAAAGCTGATGTCGGGCAATACAATGTCAATCCCGGGCATGTCCTCCTCCGGGAAAGCCAAACCTGAGTCAATCAAAATAATGTCATTGCCGTGAACTAGCGCGGCCATGTTTTTGCCAATTTCTCCAAGTCCGCCCAACGGAATGAACTGGAGTTTTCCGGCACCGAGTTTGGCTGCCAGATCTGCCACCTCCTCATTTTTGACAACACACAACAAAATGCCCCTAGTCATCCGACTAGGGACTTATGCCAGGGGTCATGCCAACCAAACCGCTTCTCCTGGCTCCGCCCGTGAACATGCCAGCAGTCGGTCTTTTATTTCCCTCCGAGCAAAAGTCGTCGGGACCATTATAACGTGAACCTGGAGCGATTGCAATCTAAGCGGGTCGTGCCTCCTGGGCTGCCAGAGCTTCCTGATAGGCCGTCCAGAGCCCCTGAAAACGCTCGTCAGGCAGCATGGTCAGAGGCGGACGCAATCCGCCCACGTCCCACCCCATCCGGTTCATAAGCCACTTTAACGGGATAGGATTGGATTCGCAGAAGAGCTGATTGGCGAGCGGCCAAAAGATCTCGTGCCAGTGCACGGCTGCATGGTGGTCGCCGGCCTGCCACGCCAACGCCAGCCGGGCCATCAAAGGCGCCGCCACATGCGAGGCCACGGATACCACGCCCGACGCTCCGACTGCCAAGCTTGGCAAAAATAAGGCATCATCTCCGCTGTAGAGCCGTACATCGTCGGGCAGAACTCGATGCATGGCAATGAGGGCGGTAATCGTACCGGCCGCCTCCTTGACCGCCGCCACATTCTCTGCCCGCCGCTTGACCGCCAAGACCGTCTCCGGACGGACCTGCACCCCGGTGCGACCCGGCACATCGTAAATCATCACTGGCTTGGTGGTCCGGCGGGCCGCTTCCACAAAATGTTCCACCAATCCCTCGTGAGGCGGTTTGTTGTAATACGGAGAGACAATCAGCATTCCGTCGGCTCCCCATGCGTCGGCCGCCTCTGTCAGCTTCCAGGTTTCACGGCTGTCATTGCTTCCCGTACCGACCCACACGGGCACTTCCGGCGGAAGAGTCTGACGGACGGCGCGAAATAGCGCCTCGCGTTCCTCCAAGCTGAGAGCAAACGCTTCTCCCGTCGAGCCCGCTACAACAAAGCCGCCGGACCCTTGTCCCCAAAGACTTTGGGCGAGCTCGGCGGCTTTCTGGACATTGACGCGTCCCTCATCGTCATAGGGCGTGATGAGGGCAGTGATGATGTCTGGCCACTTCATAACGACGGCACCTCCCGGTCCAAACCAAACTGCTGGTGCAGCGCCCGCACTGCCGCCTCCATGTCTTTCTTTTCCAACAGGAGGGTGATGGTGGCATGCGAGTCAGCCGACTGCAGCACCCGAATGCGTTCCCGCGACAGGGCTTCCATCACACGCCCGACCACTCCCGGCAGGCCTTCGATGGCGGATCCCACCACCGACACCTTGGCTCGGTCGTCATAGACCTGAAACGGAAACTCCAGTTCTTCCAACACGTCTCCGACAAGGTGGCGCACGTCAGACTTGACACAGAAAAACACATGGTCTGGGAACATGTTGATGAGGTCCACTGACACGCCCCGGCGGCCCAGCAAATCGAATAGCCGATACGTCCAACCCGCATCATCAGACGGGCCAGTCACCTGGAATTGGATTAATTCCCGCAGTTGCGTTACCCCGGTCACGGCGTGGTCGGGATCGCGATGTGCCCAGGAATCCAAGAGCCGGCGTCCCGGCCCCACCAGGGTGCCCGCCCCCTCCGAAAATGTAGACCGCACGCGGACCGACACGGAAAATTGCCGCGCCAGTTCCACAGCCCGCGGGTGGATAACCCGAGCGCCCAGATTCGCCAATTGGAATACCTCGTGATAATCCATCTCGCGAATGGTGCGCGCTTCGGGAACAATCCGCGGGTCGGCCGTTTTGATGCCATCCACATCCGTAAAAATCTCAACCACCTCCGCACCCAAGGCAGCTCCCAAGGCTACGGCCGTGGTGTCGCTGCCGCCCCGTCCCAACGTCGTCACCAGGCCATCAGAGCCAAGACCCTGAAAGCCTGCCACCACAGGAATCCGCCCGGCCCGGAGCGACTCCAGCAGTCGAGCGGGATCCAACTTCATAATCTGCGCGTCACCGTGGCAGTCATCGGTGTGAATCCCGGCCTGCCCACCTGTCATAACCTCTGGTTGCAGACCCGCCTCCCGCAAGTGGCCCGCCATCACCACAGACGAGATAATCTCTCCGCAATGCACCAATAAGTCGCTCTCGACGGCCGGTGGCTGCGGCAATGCCTGCATGAGGCTGAGCAACGTATCGGTGGCATAGGCATCGCCGGAGCGACCCATGGCCGACACCACCACCACCGGATTCATTCCATCTTCGACTGCCTGCAGTACCCATGCCGTCACCACTCGCCGCTGCTCGGGCCCGCGCACCGAGGTTCCACCGAACTTCTGTACGACAATCCGCATTATCGCGCACCCCCGAGACCCCAACGCGGGCCGAGTTGCTGCATGATTTCAATGGCGTTGGTCGCTGCTCCGCGCCGCAAATTGTCGGACACCACAAACAGATGCAGACCCTTGGGCTCGTGCACATCAGCCCGAATTCGGCCCACCCATACTTCGTCAGTTCCCGCCGCATCGCGCGGCGTTGGCACCAGACCGCGTGCCGGATCGTCCACGATCCGCACAGAGCGGCCCTCACTGAGCACGGCCCGCACCTGGTCAAGGGTCCACGGCTCACGAGTCTCGACATACACCGATTCGGCGTGACCCACATAAACCGGCACCCGCACGGCCGTGGCACTGAGCCGCACCGGCTGGTCCATGATTTTGCTGGTCTCCCGCATCAGCTTCCATTCTTCGCCTGTGTAATCCTGATCCATGAACTGGTCGCAATACGGCAGCACATTGTGAGCGATGGGGACGGGATACACCTCTGGATCCCCCAGGCCCTCGCCCTCGACCTGCCGACGAGTTTGCTGTTCCAATTCCTCGACCGCCTCCCGCCCCGTCCCCGAGACCGCTTGGTAGGTGGACACAATCACCCGTTCCAGACCAAACCGGCGCGCCAACGGTGCTAGGGCCACCACCAGCTGAATGGTGGAGCAATTGGGGCTGGCAATAATGCGCGCATCCCCGACCGCGTCGCCATTCACCTCAGGCACCACCAAAGGCACTGTGGGATCCATCCGAAATCGGCTCGACTTATCAATGACGGTAACGCCGGCCAAGGCAGCCTTCGGGGCGTATTCATCGCTGACCGCATTGCCCGCCGCGAAGAAGGCGACGTCTACGCGCGACCAGTCCATTGAAGCCACGGGCTCGACCTCAATAGATTGGCCGCGGAACACGACCGTGCGTCCACCGCCTTGCCGTGCCAAGGCCACCAACGACTGAACCGGTACCCGGTGTTCGTCCAGCACCTCCAAAATCGTCTGCCCCACCAATCCGGTGGCACCGACGACCGCTATCCGATATCCTGACACCGGCCTCACACTCCTTGAGTTATTTCCAGGGAACCAAAATTGGCTGAATCTGCTCGCCCTTTACTGCATGCTGGATACTCTCCACCGCCAATTCCAAGTGCGCGTCTAACGAGCGGGGTTTGTTGACCGGATCATCCTGACCGAACGGCACAAAGAAAATGTTCCGACTCGACAACAGACGCCCCAAGTTCATGGCGTTCATCCCCAATAGGTCGTTGGAGGTAATCGCCAACAGAACCGGCCGCCCGTTCCGGAGTTGCGCCTTGACAGCCATGGTCACGGGGGAATCATTGATGGCGTTGGCCAATTTCGCCAACGTGTTGCCGGTGCACGGCATCACCATGACCACGTCAAACCAATGTTTTGGTCCGCTGGGTTCGACATCCGGAATCGACAGCAGCATGTCGTGATTGGCAGCTTCTGTAATGGCTTCCCGCCAGTGCTCTGGCGTGCCGAAGCGCGTTTTTACACTCAAAATGCTGTGCGACACAATAGGGGTGACTTCCGCCCCTGCACTCACTAACTCCTCTATTGTAGCGACTGCACGAGCCAAATTACAGTGCGAAGCCGCCATTGCGAGGCCAATGCGAACTCCCGACAATCTTTTCATCTTCCCACTCCTCTTCTAACACCAAGCCGAGAGTCTCCCACACGATTTCTGCAGCGCGAACAGGCGCCACCTTTCCCGGAATGCTCAGGATTTGCTGATAGCGCTGACGGACCTCAGGGTTAGCTCGAATGTCCCCCGTCAAGCCACCTGGAATGGACGCCAGATCGATGACCCACTCCGGCCCGGCGGGCTGAAACCATGAAGCATCGAGGACAGGAGCCGGCGCGGTGTTGAAGACGCCGTCCAAGAGCGGTCTCGGCGCGATATCCAAGGGATAGGCAGGATGACCCATAGCCCGTGCCATGGCGCGTTTTTCCCCGAGACGTTCGAACACGACCACTCGGGCCCCGTAACGCTCCAGACGGTTGGCCAGGACCGAGCCGACCCGGCCATAGCCGATGATGCCAATGGGGCGATCGAACAAGGTGTATCCGGAAAGACCAATGGCGGCCTTCAACGCACCTTCCGCCGTAGGGATGGCGTTCAGCCACATGAAACTGGATTCCATGCGGTACTGGACGGTGCGAATCCCGAGGCTGTCGCATCGCCTCACAATCGGATCCGCAATCAGACCGGCAGCCAACAGGGCACCAGGCCCCATTCGCTCCAAGAGATCCCCGGACAACACCGCCTCCCCTTCGATGACGGTCATTCTGCCGTCCGCATCGATTCCGGTCATGGGTCCAATCAGAACATCGGGCGGCGGATCAGCCGCTTGAAACGGGGGAACGGCGGTGGTCTCCAATCCCCACCCTCGGACGTGATATCCGCGGTCTCGAAGCATTTGGCAAAGCCAAATATCGCGGGTGTCTCCGCCCGCCACCACAATGTTGCGCATGCTGTTCACTCCCACTTTTTCACTCCCGCTGTATCATACGGGGGCTCCTGGGGAGGGGTGAGTCCATCAGAAAAGGATTTTCACAAGGGAAATTTTCGAGGACTGGCGCAATAAGCCGCCGCGAAGTTCACGCAGATCTGCCGCCAGCATGGGCGCACAAAGAGGCGGCCGCCCCTTGCGGGACGGCCTTGGGACAACCTAGTGCACGTAGATATCGCGAGCGCCTCGGTGCTGCAACAGTTGCTTGGTCTTGTCAACCTGGTCATCGTCCGCTTTGACCAAAACCAGCATCCGACCCTTCTTCACATCTTCCTCGAGGTGCTGACTCTCTTGACGGGGAATGCCATAATCCATGAACGCCCCCACCAATCCTCCGGCCGCCGCGCCAGTCAGCGTAGCCGCGAGCGGGCCCATGGCCAAAATCGGACCGACGCCGGGAATGGCCAGAGCACCTGCACTGGCCAAGAGGCCTACCGCACCGCCAGCGGCCGATCCCCACCCAATGCCGCTGGACAGGTCATGCGTGCCATGACCTGTCGGGTGTCCTTTCTCCGTATGGCCATCACGACGGGCGACCACCGAAATGTTCTTGTCGGACACCCCCTGGTGTTCCAGGTCATGGACAGCCTGGTCGGCAGCCTGGTGATCATGAAACGATCCCACAACTGTTTTAGACATCAAAACGCCCCCTTTTCATATCTGCCATGCCTGGCTAGTTTTTGAATGTGGGGGCGTTGCTCACTCGTTCAGTTTCCTCCAGAAGTGCCGATCTTTGGCACGTCAGCCATGTCGACAATCATCACTTCAGGTCCCACGCGCCGGATAGCCTGCCAGGGAATCTCGATTTTTTGACCCCGGTTCATATGGCCGCGCTGGGGCACCAATATCGCTTCTATCGCGCCGGTCTCCGGATTGATCACGAGGTCGCTGTCTCCCAGCGAACCCAGTCGGCCACCGTTGGTGAGATTGATGATGTCTTTTGAGGCAAGTTCGCTCATCCGCATCTGATGCCCCTCCTTCAAGAGAGGGTATGTCGGCCTGACCGCGTTCAGACCTCGGGCTCCCCCAGCGCATAACCGGCTTTCTCCGACAGCCCTTGCTGACGTCGGAAGTTTTCTTGATTCTTTTTCAAATAGCCTTGATAGAGCTGCTCGGCATCCAGTCCCGCATCCAAACACATACTGATAAAAAAGTGCAGCACGTCCACTAGTTCCTCGTGCAACTTGGCCGGCTCGATCGGGGCGGGATTCTTCCACCACTTGTAGCGTGCCTCTTCCAGAACCTCGCCCAATTCCACCATCAGCGCCATGGCTTCTTTTTGAATCCAGGCTCCCGCATCAGCCTCTAGTTGGCGATCGTGACGAATCTGATCGTTAAACGCTTTCTGCCAGTGAAAAATCTGTTCCAATCGGTCGCTCATGACGGCAGCTCCTCATTCATAATGCCCATGCGGACGCAATCAGCCGCTTCCAGCGGCCCGGCTGCAGCCAAGGCTTGGGATCCGCCATCAACCCACACCTGGGCTTGGCGGCGCACATCCTCCATCGTGACTCGGCCCAACTCGTCCGCCACCGCGCTCAAAGCTGGGGCACGGCGCTGCTCCAATCCATACCGTCCGAGACGCATGACCCGTGCATCGGGCGTTTCCTGGTTCATAACCAGCACCGTGTTCAAGGTCACCCGCGTGTGTTCAAGCTCCTCTTCCTGTGGACCGTTGGCTGCCAGACTGGCCATCTCTTCCTGCACCGCGGTCCATGCCTCTCCGACCCGCTGTGGCGCGAGACCCAAGTAGGTCACCATGTCGCCGAAGTCATCTTCGGGCGAGTAATGGGTGGCCACCGTGTACACCAGACCCTCCTCCTCACGCAGACGCTGCCACAGCCTGGAGGTATTCTGCCCCCCCAGGAGGGATGCCATCATCAAAGCGGACGCGTAGCGCCGATCATACCGACTGGGTGCGGGAACGGCCAACGCCAGTTTGCACTGCTCCCACTCGCACAATCGGACCAAGCGACGGGGAGCAAAACGAGGAGGCTGGCGCCGCTTGGGCAGGCGCGGGGAATCGCCGCAAGCACCTCCGAAGTCCTCATGAACGCGCGCTGCCAGCTTTTCCGCTGATCCCCCAGATGCTGCAAATACCATCGTCTGGGGTTGGTAATGGCGGTCAAAAAACGCCCGCAAGCTCTCCGCATCAATGTCGGCCAACGACGCGGAAGTGCCCAGGATATCATGCGTGTAGGCGGGATCCTCATACAACGCCTCACTCACGAGCGTATCCAGCACCTCGTCCGGGTCGTCCAGGCTCTCATGCATTTCTTCCAGCACGACATTCTTTTCCTTGGCCAAGTCCTCGGGCCGAAGCCACGGCTGCTGCACCATTTCTCTTAGGAGAAGGTATGCCCGTTCGGCCTCGGAATCCAGGACCTTGGCATAAAAGCAGGTATAGTCTCGGGTGGTGAACGCGTTGATGTCTGCCCCCAACCGATCCATTTGCCGGGCGATGGCCCGGTAGTCTAAGGAGCCGGCGCCCTTAAACAGCAAGTGCTCCAACAGATGGGCCATCCCCCACTCTCTCGGCTCTTCGTCTCGGCTGCCCACGCCAATAAAGAACGCCAAAGCGGTGGTGCCGACAGACGGGACGTCGTCATGCACCACCGTGAGTCCTGCGGATGTGTGTGTCAAAAATTCGATTGCAGTTCCTCCTCGCCTCCGTCTCTTGAGTTCATCTTACAACATTACCCGTCTGTGCGCGGAGTCCCCATCCTCAAGAGCTGGCTCACCGTCACGAGATGAAACCCCTTGTCCTTCAGAGCTTGAATGATCTGCGGCAGAGCTTCGACCGTCCGGTTGGTGGGATGCATCAACACAATACCGCCGTTTTGAGCCTTTTGACTCACCTTATTCACCATGTAGGCGGGCGAGGAGGTGGGCCGCCAGTCAATCGTATCGATGGTCCACATGACCAGCGTCATGTGGTCGGCGGCGGCGGCCCTTAAAACGGTCTGATTGAACTCGCCATATGGTGGGGCATAGACAGCCGGCCGCACTTGAGTGATGGCCTGGACCATTCGGTTGGTGCGCTCGATATCCTGCACGTTGCCCTCGTATCCCAGTTGGTTGGGGTGCCGGTGATTCCAACCGTGATTGCCCAATTCGTCGCCTTGCGTCTTCATTTGCTTGACCAATTCGGGATGCGCCTCGGCCCAAGCGCCGCCCACCATAAAGGTAGCCGGCACATGGGCGTCCTTTAGTTCCTGCATCAATTGGGGAACGAATTCGGTCCCCCACACGACATTAATAGTCAGCGCCATAGCGTGTTGCGGGGTCTCCACCCGATAGACCGGAATGGGCACCTCCGGGGAACCGCTGGCGCGAAGCAACCGGGGATTGATCAGCCCCGCAGCGAGCACCAAAACCGTGACCAGCAGGAGCAGCCGAACCATGGGTCCCCTCAACGATATGACACGAAAGTGCATCAAAATTCCCCCTAGTTGTCCCTATATGTCGGAGGCGGACAAGATAGAACGTTGTCCCCTCAGCCCGTGGTGCCGGAATGGCGTGACGCGGGATGTTTCAGTACGGCTCCTCCGCTCTTGCGGATAAAGTAGGCGCGCAGGGTATTTTCGGCCGGTTTTCCGCGCAAGGTGTAGCCATTGTCATCGACACCCCCTTGCCAATGGGGATTGGAGGGATTGGCCCACCAAAACCACATAATTCCTTTCACCCACGGTCTCTGCCACAATGTTTGGAAGGTCGCCTGATAGAGGCGCTGCTGGAGTGCCGGGTTGGCCGGCTGATTTGGATACCAAGCGCCCGGCATGGCTGCCGCGCCATTTTCAGACGGATATCCAAGTTCTGTGATCACCAGGGGCTTTTGAGACAATCCCGCTTGGACACGCCATGCTTCGACTTGGTTGGCCGCCCGATTCCATCCGGCTTCAAGCTGGCTCGCCGTCGGGTTAGCGGCCTCACTAAGCGGAAAGTACGCATCGATACCGACGTCATCGAGCTGCTTCCAGAACGTCACGTGCTGGTAGGTGGTATAGTCGGCGCCATACGTGATCGGGCCGTGATACCATCGGCGGGCCAATTGGATGGCATGGACCCAGTCGGCACGGTAGGCCGGTACGGTATCCATGCTGTCAAACTCATCGCCGATGGCCAGTAAATCCACGTGATCGGCTTGGGCGAGTTTGGCATAGTGAATCAGGTAGGTGTCAAAGCTCCGAAACCAGGCGGTGGGATCGCTGGGATGAAACAGTGCCTGCCAGCCGCTGCCCTGCATGGAATTCACAAATGGGTCCAAAAATACCCGCATGCCTTCATGGTGCGCCAGCGCGATCAGCCGATTGACACTGCCATCCGTCGGCGTCTTTTGGGGACTTGGCTTGATGACAGTGGAGGCATTGGTATATTGAAACCAGGCCACTTGAATGGAAAGCCAATTAACACCGTCCTGGTGAAGATGCATAATCGCGTCTCGGACTTGCGCGCCCGCGAACACCCCAGGCGTATAACCAGCCTCCGTCATGCCCTGCATCTTGGCGCTGAGCGGCGGCAACGCTACCGGCCTGGGCGCGGGTGCGGCCGAAAACCCGCCACACCCACTGGCCAAGAGCGCCAACCCTGCCGCGGCACCATCCCACCATCCTGCCCTCATGCTGTCCCGCCTTTACTGAATTTGGCGGTATGATTCCCCTATTGCCTATCCAGCATGTAACCGTCATCACGGCAGGTGCCAGAGTGGTGGCCCGTGTGCCACGCGGTCGCGTTCCATCAAGGCTGTGTGACCATCCCGGCGTGGGGAAACAACTGCGGACAGTTTCCGCGCGGCTTTCCGGTTTCCGCATCGACATGTTCGGCATAGCGCTTCAACTCCGCAGCCAAGCCCTGTCCGGAGATAGACGCGCTCTAGCCAGAAGCCCGCCCAGGGGACAAAAACCCGCCCCGGGGTACGTTCCAGCAGACGGCAAAAAACCGCGTCTCCGTCGAAACGCGGCCAGGAAAGCCATTCTACCACCCAATCGGCGACACCAGAACTTCGGTGCAACGGTTGGAAAGAAGTCCATAAAAGGGCCGACTCGCAGCTATACCTCCTGGCTCAGCCCTTCAATCGTCTCCAAGTCTGCGGTGCGCTGCCCGATGTCTCGGCCTGGGGTTTCCAAAATTAAAGGACAGCTCGTGTCCTTCGCCCAGACCAAAATCTGTTGCAGCGCAGCAGCCCCGAGCACGCCTTCCAAGAGGTGTGCGTGACGATCACGATGAGAGCCGACGGGATAAAGGCTATCGTTCAAATGAATGCCCGCAACCCGCCGTACACCAACATTTTTCTCAATCAGCTCGAATAGCTTCATCGTGTCGTCCCGGCTCTTTAACGGATGTCCCGACGCCATAGCATGCGCCGTGTCCAGCATGAGTCCCACACGGCGGGTTAGACCCAGCGACTGAAAGATAGCGCCCAGTTCCTCCCAAGTCGCCCCTAGTTCCCGTCCCTGCCCGGCCGTATTCTCAATCAGCACCCGACCTGGTGCTTCGAGCATCTCCACAACCGTGCCCACAAAGGCTGCCTTCGCCGCCTCCCGGCCCAAGTCTGTCTGCCAATGACCCGGGTGGAGCACGACATAGTCGCCTGACAACCGCTTGGCTCGGCGCATCTCCTGTTTGAGCGCACTGCGCGCCCGCTGCAGTTTCTCGGAATCCAAAGCCGCCGGATTGACAAAGTACGGCGCATGGACGTACAACACCTCAATCCCGGCAGCCCGCAAGACCGGTTTTAAGCTGTTGGCCTTGGGCAGGCCCTTGCTCTGTCCTCCCACGGGACTGCGGCTAAACACTTGCAATGCACGAAGGCCGGCATCGCCGGCCTCCCGAATCGCCACTTCATATCCCCGTGCCTGTGAAACCTGAGCCCCGAGACGGATCACCGCATATCTCGCCGCGGTCCTGGGCCGTTGCGGCGCGGAGGCCGACGGTCGGGACGCGGGCCACGCTCCGCCCCTGCCGGCACCGTTTCGAGTCCCTCCGGCTTTGGCAGCAGTTCTTTGTGGGACAAGTTGACGCGGCCCATATTGTCAATCTCCACCACTTTCACCTCAAGGGTGTCGCCGACTTGCACCACATCCTCGACCTTCCCTACGCGCTGATGCGCCAACTGCGAAATATGCACCAGACCCTCTTTGCCAGGCAATATTTCCACAAAGGCGCCGAAGTTCATCAGGCGGGTCACCCGTCCCGTGTAGACCTGGCCGACCTCCACACTCCGTGTGAGATCCTGGATCATCTGCATAGCCCGCTGACCGGCTTCTTGATTTATCGCGGCGATGTAGATGGTGCCATCATCCTGAATGTCGATGTCCACCTTCTTGTCGCCAACCTTGGTGGCGTCGATAATCTTGTTGATGGTTTTGCCTCCAGGGCCGATTACCTCGCGGATCTTGTCCGGATCGATGTGGATGGTGATAATCCGGGGCGCATGGGGCGACAGTACAGCGCGCGGTTCCGGAATGATTTCCAGCATCCGACCGAGAATGTACAGCCGTGCGGCCCGGGCCTGCGCTAATGCCTGCTCTAGAATCTCGCGGTCCAAACCATGAATCTTGATGTCCATCTGAATGGCGGTAATGCCTTCGCGGGTCCCCGCCACTTTGAAATCCATGTCGCCCAAAAAGTCTTCCAGCCCTTGGATGTCGGTCAAAATCGCATAGCCGGCCTCGTCCTTCACCAACCCCATAGCGATCCCGGCGACCGGCGCCTTAATGGGCACCCCGCCATCCATTAGAGCCAGGGTGCTGCCGCAGACGGAAGCCATGGAACTGGAGCCGTTCGACTCCAGAATGTCGGAGACTAGCCGCAATGCGTAAGGGAACTCCTCTTCGGGCGGGATCACCGGCTCCAGCGCCCGCTCAGCCAAAGCCCCGTGCCCAATGGCGCGGCGGTTCGGTCCTCGCATAGGGCCTGTCTCCCCGGTAGCAAAAGGCGGGAAGTTGTAATGATGCATGTAACGTTTGGACTCTTCCTCGCCAATTCCATCCAGCATCTGCTGGTCCGAGAGCGGCCCCAGCGTCATCGCCGTCAGGGCCTGGGTTTGTCCACGGGTAAATAGGCCGGTACCGTGAACCCGTGGCAAGACCCCCACATCAATGGTCAGCGGCCGGATCTCCGTGAAGGTGCGGCCGTCGGGCCGAATCTTCTCGTGGATAATGGCGTAGCGAACCACTTTTTTCAACTGCGCCTTCAACACCGCCGCGATTAAATCGGTCTCGTCTGGGAATTCCTCTTGCAGCACCGCTGTCACTTCCTGATTGACAGCGTCGATTTGACCTTCCCGGGTTTCCTTGTCGGCTGCCCGCATAGCCGCCTTGAGGGGCTCTTCCGCGAGCTGTTTGGCACGCGCCACCAACGACTCCGAAGCCAAGTGCAACGGGAAGTCTCGCTTGGCCTTGCCGGCCTTTGCCTGAAAAGCTCGAATGCCTTCGATAATGCGGCGGATTTCTGCATGACCAAACAGGATGGCATTCAGCATCTCATCTTCGGTAATGACCGAGGCGCCGGCTTCAATCATGAGAATGGCGTCATAGGTACCCGCAATCATGAGCTTCAACCGGCTCTGCGCCGACTGCTCGGAGGTAGGATTGATGACGAACTCGCCGTCCACCATCCCCACTTCCACCGCACCAATGGGACCTTCAAAAGGAATGTCGCTTAAACTTAAGGCTGCCGAAGCGCCAATCATGCCGCAAACTTCGGGCGAATAATCGTGGTCCACTGACAGGACACTCGCTACCACGTGCACATCGTTGCGGAATCCGTCCGGAAACAAGGGACGAATGGGACGGTCTGTCAGCCGTGCCGCCAAGATAGCCTTCTCACTGGGACGACCCTCACGTTTGATGTAACCTCCGGGGATCTTGCCCACCGAATACATACGCTCTTCGTAGTCCACCGTCAACGGAAAAAAGTCAATGCCCATGCGCGGTGCCCTAGACGCTGTGGCCGTAACCAGGACAACCGTCTCGCCGTATCGCACCACCACTGCACCGTTGGCTTGGCGCGCCATCCGCCCCGTTTCCAGGGACATTACGCGGCCGCCAACAACTATGTCTTGTGTCTGGATTTCCATATGTTCCCCCTGCCTCACCACACTCGAGGTTTAACAAAAGAGCGGGGGATGCCCGCTCTATCGACGTAACCCAAGCCGTTTGATCACCGCGTGGTAGCGCTCGTTATCTTTGTCTTTCAGATAGTTGAGTAGTGCGCGGCGATGCCCTACCATCTTCAACAACCCACGACGGGAGTGATGGTCCTTCTTGTGTGTTTTCAGGTGCTCGGTGAGTTCGGTAATGCGTTCCGTCAAGAGCGCAATTTGAACCTCCGGCGACCCCGTGTCCGATTCATGCAGCCGGTAAGCCGCAATGATGGCCTGCTTCTTGTCTTCTTCCAGGGCCATCGTCATACCTCCCTTCTCCCAAATCTAGTGCAGCTGGATGGAAACAGGCTCGTCCTCTTCCGCCAGCAGCGACAACAGGGCGTCTTGGTAGGCTTGGACGGCTGGTTGGGGCACTCCGGCCCGTCGATACAGCTCTTCTAATTCCCGCTGTAGACGCTTAAACTGTCCTGTCACGCAAATGGTCGAAACTTTGGACACCATTGCACGCCAAGTATCGGAATGCACAAATACGCCCCCAATCCAAAGACACTTCATTCTATCACAGGGGATTTTTCCAAGGCAAGTCAGCGGCTAGTTTCGAGCCACCCAGCGGCCTGCTCAACGTCCTTGCGAATCTGGGCACTCAGAGCCTCTGGACTCTCAAAGCGTTGTTCCGGACGCAGGTAGCGCCCCATTTCAAACCGCACCACGTCCCCGTAATGGTCGAACCCGAGCGGTTCCAGGGCATGGACCTCCAAACTGGGCTCGGTCCCTCCGAAGGTGGGTCTCACACCCCAGTTGGCCACGGCGCCAAACCGTGTCCCCCGCACCCACACCCGTCCAGCATAGACTCCATACGGACCCATAACCTGATCGGAGGGCACGGTAAGATTCAAGGTTGGCGCTCCCAAATCGCGCCCGCGTTGATCGCCGGACGATACGGCGCTCTCCACCAGGTAGGGGTGCCCTAACAGCTCGGCCGCTTCCTCCATGGCTCCCTCCCGAATCAAGGTCCGAATGCGAGAACTGGATACGGATGTCCCTCCAAAGGAATCGGCGTAGGGATCCACAATGGTCACAGGAATGTGTTGGTCTTGGCCCCAGGCGCGAAGCATCGCCCCGTTGCCGAGGCCCCCACGGCCGAAGGTAAAGTTGAAGCCCACGACCACGTGGGCAGCTTTCAACCGATCGCGCAAAATCTCATTCAAGAAACCTAGGGCATCCATTTGGGCGAACGCTGGGGTAAACGGCAACACCGACACCGCGTCGACTCCCAATCGGGCCAGCAACTCCCACTTCAAAGCGCCTGGCGTCAGAAGGAACCGATCCGCGGGCCGTCCCAGAACCACGGCCGGGTGGGGCTCAAACGTCACCACGCGCATGCCCAGTCCGCCCTGAGCGGCCTCGTCCTGGGCCCGGGCAATTAAATGCTGGTGTCCGCGGTGAACCCCGTCGAAGTTGCCGATGGTGAGCACCGACCGATCCTGAGGTTCGACTAAGCCCTCCAATACATGCATTACGTTCCCTCCTTGAAAACCAGCCGATAGCGGTACGGGGGGCCTTCAACAATGGCCGCCAACCGTCCTTCAACAGTTAGGGCCAAGATGCCCAAGCGGTCCTCAGGCAATTTCTCCAGAACCCGCACGTCGCCGTTCTGGACGCGATCAAACTCCGGCGCTGTCAATGGGTATCGCGGCACGCCATCCAACACCGTGTCCCAGCTCTGCAAGTGCCGCTCCCATCCCGATTCCAAGTCTTCCAGAGTCGCCGCCCCGGCCTCTGTCCACCGTCCCACCTGGATCCGGGCCAGCTTCTTCAAGTGTGCCGCCACTCCCAAAATCTCCGCCCAATCCCGCACCAACGCCCGAATATAGGTGCCAGATCCGACCTCTGCGCGAAAACGCCAGCCGCCCTCGACCACCTCAATCGCCTCGAGAGGCTCAATTCGAACCCGGCGCGGGGCCGGCCACACGGTCTGGTTCTCGCGGACCGCCTGATATTGCCGTACGCCCCCAATTTTCAACGCCGACACTTGCGGAGGAATTTGCCATACACTGCCGCTTAGCCAACGTGCGGCCTCCTCCACAGCGCCCCCGGGCAACTCCCACCCTTGAGACCGGGCGGTGACTCGCCCCGCGGCGTCCCCGGTGTGGGTGGACGTGCCCACCTCCACCCATGCTTCGTAGATTTTGGGTTCCCCCGGTACGTACGGCAACAGCCGAGTGGCGGATCCCACCGCCATCGGCAACACCCCCACAGCATCCGGGTCCAAGGTCCCCGCATGACCGATTTGCCGTATCCCAAGAATCCGACGAACCCGGCCCACAGCTTGACTCGAGGTCAAGCCGGCCGGCTTCCATATGTTTAAAAACCCGCTATTCATCAGCTTCCGGTGCCAATTCCCGGCGTACCGCCTCGGCCACCTCATCTAATACCCCGGTCACAACTGCCGCTCCCGCGTACTCATGTCCTCCCCCACCGAAGCGAGCCGCCAGCTCCGCAGCGTTCCATGGGGACCGGCCCCGCCAACTGACCTTGACATGCTGGCCATCTGCGCTTTCGCGCGCCAGAAAGGCCACTTCAACGCTCTCCACACTCATCAGATGATGCACAACCGTATCAACCCCTGCGTCATCAACGGCATACTCTTCCATGGCTGTCCTGGGTACCCTCAGCCAGGCAAAGCGCCCATCTGCACTAAAAGTCACGTGGCCAAACGCCCAGCCTAGAAACCGCAGCTCGCACGCCGAGCGACTATCCCAGATTTTTCGATTGACATCGGCCAGATCCATGCCCGACTCCTGAACCAGCCAATGGACCGTATCGAGGGTTTGAGGCGCGGTGTTGACCTGCCGGAATGACAAGGTGTCTGTACTGATAGCAGTATAAAGGCCCACAGCCTCATCGGCCGTGATGCCCCAGCCCGCCTCTCGAATCAACTCGCCAACCATTTCCCCGGTCGAACTCATGTGACTCTCGACCCAGTTAATGGTGCCGAATTGGGGGTTTTTGCTATGGTGGTCAATATTAATGAGCGGAATGTGATGCAAAGAACAATGAGTCCAGAGGGCCTCAGGAGCGCCCATTCGGGAAGCCGCACCGCAATCGACAGCGACCACCGTGTCAAAATCGTCGAGGGCCACCTTGTTCCAGGTGCGCACGGAAGCAATCTCGGGCAAAAATCCCAGCCGTGCCGGGACCTGGTCCGCCACGACCCAAGTCACGGAACGGCCCAACCGCCGAAGAGCCAGCCCCAAAGCCACAGCCGATCCAGCACTGTCGCCATCCGGACTGGCGTGCATCACAATCAGCACCCGGCGGGCTTGTTCCAACGCGGATAGCACCGCGGATTTAGGTGTCATGGCCGCCATCCTTGGGCAAGGACCGCATCAAGTTTTGAATGTGCATCGATTCCGCTATCCCCGAGTCCTCGCGAAAGATCAATTCCGGAGCCTTTCGGAGGCCCAGCCGCCGCGCCACTTCGCCCCGAAGGAATCCAGCGGCCTTTTTCAATCCGGCGAGGCTCGCTTCCCGCTCCTCGGCTTGTCCCATCACGCTGACAAAGGCGCGCGCGATGCTCAGATCGCGCGACACCTCCACCCGCGTAACACTGACGAATCCTATTCTAGGGTCCTTCACTTCCGTGAGCAGCATCTGCCCTAACTCTCGCTGCATCAACTGTGCGACCCGTTCCGCCCGAGACTGGTTCATGGCAATCCCTCTTTAGCTCGCTTTAACTTCTTCCTGCGTGTAGACCTCGAAGATGTCCCCCACTTTAATGTCGTTGAACTTCTCGAGGCCTATTCCACACTCGTAGCCGCTGGCGACTTCGCGGACATCATCCTTGAAGCGCTTCAGCGATGCGATGCCACCCTCGTGAATGACCGCGCCGTCGCGGATCACCCGGACTTGACCAGAGCGCAGAATCTTGCCCTCTGTGACGTAGCAACCGCCCACCGCTCCGACTTTAGGAACCCGAAAGACCTCACGCACTTCGGCGCGACCCAAGAACAGTTCTTGGAACTTGGGAGCCAAAAGACCCGTCAAGGCCTGTTTGACGTCATCCAAAACCTCATAAATAATCCGGTACTGACGGACGTCGACATGCTCCCGTTCCGCCAACTGCCGAGCTTTGGACTCGATACCGACGCCGAAGCCAATGATGATAGCCCCGGAGGCCTGAGCCAGCATCACGTCAGACTCTGTGACCGACCCCACTCCGGTGTGCAGTACCCGCACCCGAACCTCCTCGTTGGAGAGTTTGGCCACGGATTGGGCCAACGCTTCCGCCGATCCATGCACGTCGGCCTTGATCACCAAGTTCAAATCACGCATCGCTTCGTCCTTCAGGCGCTGGTAAAATTCGTCCAGCGATACGCCCCGGTTGCCGACCTCAGTGGACGCCCGGGTGCGGCTGGCGCGAGCATCGGCGATGCTCTTGGCTTGCCGCTCGTCTTCCAAAATGACGAAGTCGTCGCCCGCTTCAGGTAGTTGGTTGAAACCCAAGACCTCAACCGGCATCGATGGGCCGACTTCCTTGACCCGCTCGCCCCGGTCGTTGATAAGCGCCCGCACCCGTCCATACACGGCACCCGACAGGAAGACGTCTCCTACGTGCAACGTTCCGCGGTTGACCAGAACCGTTGCCACAGGACCCCGACCCCGGTCCAACTGCGCCTCAATGATGGTCCCGGATGCACTGCGACTGGGGTTCGCCTTCAACTCCATAATGTCCGCCTGCAACAACAGAGCCTCCAGCAACTTGTCGATTCCTTCCCCGGTCCGGGCCGAGACCGGCACCATAATGGTGTCACCGCCCCATTCCTCCGAGACCAGTCCATATTCCGTCAAGTCGGTCCGGACGCGGTCGGCGGTGGCTTCCGGCAAGTCAATCTTGTTGATGGCGACCACGATGGGCACATTGGCCGCCTTGGCGTGGTTGATGGCCTCAATGGTCTGCGGCATCACGCCGTCATTGGCCGCTACCACCAAGACCGCAATATCCGTGACTTGCGCCCCTCGAGCGCGCATGGCTGTGAAAGCTTCGTGACCGGGGGTATCCAAAAACACCACCGACCGGCCTTGCCATTCGATTACCGACGCACCAATGTGCTGCGTGATTCCACCAGCCTCGCTGGCCGTCACACGGGACGATCGAATTTTGTCCAACAGCGAGGTCTTGCCGTGGTCCACGTGGCCCATTACCGTGACCACCGGGGGACGCTCCTCCAGCTCGTGCTCCTGGTCTTCCTCACCTTGGATTAAAATCTCCTCGCGCTCCTCAACCGAGGCGCGCTCTTCAACTTCCGCTCCCAGTTCCTGGGCGACAATGACGGCGGTTTCCTTATCAATCTCGTTGTTGACGCCAACCATGACACCCAAAGCAATGAGCCGCTTAATCAGATCCGTCGCCTTGGCGCCCAATTGCTCCGCCAAGTCCTTTACGATGATCGGACCGCTAATAACCACTCGGCGCTGTACAGGCGGCATCTGCGCTTCCGCGTGATGCTGTTGACTCTTGTGTCCTTTCTTGCGCCGATTGCCAAAGTCCCGATCGTCCATCCAGTTGCGATTGCCGCGCCGACCCTCAAATGTGTTGGTGGTCCGCTTGTCGCGGAAATTGTTGTTGGTGGTGCGGCGGTTCTGGTCCTTGCCCGGCCGCGCCGTCGTGGTCGACGGCGGCGGCGGAACGACCAAGGGCCTGTTGCCGCCCCGGTTCGGGGCACCGCCACCCGGCCTGCCGCCGGCGCCTGCTGGGCGGGGCGGGCCGCCCGGACGCGGGGCACCGCCTGGGCGGGGGGCACCGCCTGGGCGGGGTGCTCCGCCCGGCCGCGGGCCTGCGTTGTTGTATCCCGGACGCGGTCCGGAAGACGGCCGTTGCTGGCCTCCGCCCATGGGACGCGCGCCCGGAGGACCGCTGCGACGCGGATCCTCGCTGCGAGGTCCCGACGAGTTGGGATACCGTGACCCAGCCCCGCCCTGAGGGCGCGGATTGCCGGGCTGATAGGGTCGACCCGTGGGACCAGGGCCATGGCCAGACGAATTGTACGGTCGTGCGTTACTCCGATCGGCGGGGGTCGTCCGGTCGGCGGCGGGGGGCCGATTTTCGGGGTTCGCGGGCCGCGGCGGGGCGGGATGCGCCGTCGGAGGCGCGCTGGGCCGCGCCGGTGCGGGTTTCGGCTCCGGCTTGGGTTCTGGCGGCAGCTTCCCCTCCATGATGTCGCGCACTGTCTTCACGGCCTCCGGCTCCACGGTGCTCATGTGGTTTTTGATGTTTTCGACCTTGAGTCGGTGCAGCAGATCGATGAGTCGCCGACTGTCCAGTTTGAGTTCCTTGGCCAGTTCGTAAACCCTGACTTTGTCCTTGTCTTTTTCTGTCAAAACTAATCCCCCCTGAGCTTTTTCGCATCTCCTCGAGAATTCGAGCGCCAAACTTTTCATCCAATATCGCAAGCACCGCGTGCGGCCCCATCCCGATGGCGTGACCGAGCTCCGCCTTGGATCCGATGCGCACAACGGGTACGCCCAAGTCCTGGGCCCACAAGTGATACTTGCGGTATAGCGATGGTCCAGCGTCTTCGGCCAACACCAGCAGCCGAGCCTCCTCGCGTTTCATCGCCAAACTGGCCTGGTTTTCGCCTGGAGCGACTTTCCCGGCTTTCTTGGCCAGCCCCAATAAGTTAGTCCATCGTTCACTCATGCACTGGTCCCATCCAATCGGCGCAGTTCCTCGACCAGTTCGTCTGTCAGCGGCACCTCCAGTGCCCGCTCTAGACGGTGAGTCTTCAGCGCCTTTTCCACACAGTCGGCCGCCGGACACAAATAGGCTCCACGGCCTGACACTTTGCCGCGCCGGTCCACCAGCAACTGCCCGTCAACCGTCCGCACCACCCGGACCAATTCACGCTTGGAGCGGGTCGTCATGCAGGCTACGCAGGTGCGCATGGGCACTTTGCGTACGGTCATGACCAAAATCCTCCCCGATCCATCTGCGACTCGGAACGCAGGTCAACGCGCCATCCGGTCAATTTGGCGGCCAGCCGCGCGTTTTGACCCTCCTTGCCAATCCCCAGCGACAGCTGGTTGTCCGGCACAATGGCACGCGCTGAACGCGTTGTCTCGTCAATCTCCACCTCCGTCACATGAGCTGGCGACAAGGCGTTGGACACAAACACCGCGGGGTCGGGATCCCACGCAATAATATCGAGCTTTTCACCCTTCAACTCGTTAACAATAGCTTGAACCCGTTGACCCTTGGCACCCACACAAGCACCCACCGGATCCACGTTCGGGTCTTCTGCCCACACCGCAATCTTGGTGCGCGCACCAGCTTCCCGAGCCACGCCGCGAATTTCCACCACGCCGTCATGAATTTCCGGCACTTCCAATTCGAACAGTCGACGAATCAATCCAGGATGACTGCGGGATAAATAGACCTGCGGGCCTTTCGTGGTCTTCTTGACTTCCACCACGTAGAGCTTCACACGCTCATTGGGGCGCAGAATCTCCCCCGGCACTTGCTCACTGGGCATCAAAATAGCCTCTGTGCGACCCAAATCAATAAAAACCAGGCCGCGCTCGACGCGTTGCACCATCCCCGTCACAATGTCGCCTTCGCGCCCCGAGTATTCGTCATAGATCATGCCGCGCTCGGCTTCGCGAATGCGTTGCACAATGACCTGCTTGGCAGTCTGAGCCGCAATCCGGCCAAAATTCTTGGGGGTGATTTCAAACTCAACGATGTCGCCCTCAGCAGCTCCAGGCTGAACCTCGCGAGCCTCGTCGGCGCTGACTTCGAGACGATGGTCCTCCACGTTCGCCACCACGGTCTTTTGTGCAAAAACCTCGGTCGCACCGGTTTCACGGTTAATTTGTACCCGCACATTCTGCGCTGATCCAAAATTGCGGCGATACGCAGAAATTAAGGCTGACTCAATGGCCTGAAACAGGACCTCCTTGTCAACCCCTTTTTCACGCTCTAAATCTTCGAGCGCGACCATCAACTCGCTGTTCATCCGCCGAATCCCCCTTAAACCGTCGTCAGCCCTTGTCAAGCGAAAAGAGTGGGCTCAAGCTCCCCACTCCGAGTCACCGACTAGACTCCCAGTCTCGGGCCCATAAAGCCCTTCATCCTACGGATTATCATACCATAACGACAGTCTGCTCACAACTTCTGGGAATCGGGTCGCCATGGTTTCCAAATCACCGCGGCGCCGATGGTCGTGACCATCAGCACGGCTGCTCCCAAGATAAACGGGTGATTGGGATGCCCGACGAGCAAGGGGCCGCTGGCCAAAGCCAGCACCGCCGCTCCCAAGGTTCCGCTGGCCTGGAACCAGCCTTGCACCGCCCCGTGGAGGTCCTCCGGCGCGCGGGTCATCACGGAAGCCGAGAGCGCCGGGCCGATAAGGCTCATAGCGGCTGCTTCCAGCACCGAAACCCAAATCGAAAGCCACGCCGACCGCGAGATGACATAAAAGCCCACTGTCAATGTCTCCAGAGCCAGCCCCGCCACCATCAATCCGCGCCGCCCCGCTCGATCGGCGGCTCTCCCCCCGAACAGTTGCAGCAACAGCAAAGGGCCGCTAAACAACGTAAAGGATAGCCCAATCACCCATTTGCTGGCCCCTAAATACTGCATGTAGAGACTCCATGCGGTGTCGTACATGCCGGTCAGCCCCATCCAGGCAAACATCACCCAGAAATATGGCCACAACGTACCCAGCAGCGGCCTTACAGTGTGTGCCGCCAAGCGTTGGCGCTGAACTTTTGGCCGTCCTGCCGGCAGCAGCAGCAGGCTCACCAGAGTTGCCGCGGCATTGAGTCCCACCCCAATGGCAAACGGTGCGGACAGTCCCCACGCGGCGCCCGCCAATCCCCCCAGCATCGGCCCGACCGCGAATCCGGCGCTGCCCGCGGCCCCCATAAGGCCATAGGCTCGGCCGCGGCGCTCTTCCGGCACCAAATCCGCCACCAGGGCGTTGGCGGCGGGCACCACCGCCGCGCTCCCCAAACCCTGCAAAATGCGGCAGAGAATGTACCACCACGGCGCCGCATGGACCAAAAATCCCGCCGTTCCCAAAGATTCCAGCACGCCCCCGGCGACCATGAAAAACTTCCGGCCCCAGCGGTCAGCGAGCGGCCCTGCTCCCATCTGCCCAAGAAAAGAAACGGCCGCATAGGCCGCCGCCATCGCCCCCATGTCCGCCAAAGGGAATCCCCGATGCCGAACAAATTGCGGCAAAAGCGGCAAGATGGCGCCAAACCCGCTTTGAACAATAAAGTTGGTGGCCAGGACGGTCCACAGGGCGGAGCTGTAGCGCTCGGCAGGTTGCCCAGTTCTTGAACTCGCCATTAAAAAAACCCGAGTTGGCTTGTCTCGCCCAAATCCTTCAGGGCTCCATGCTTGCGCAAAAGTTCCACCACACTCTTCGATATACGGGCCCGCTGACGCAGATCATCAATAGACAAGAACGGCTGCTCTTGACGCGCCTCAATGATATGCTGGGCGGCGTTCACGCCCAAGCCCGGCAGCGCCGCAAACGGGATAGTGAGACCGTCCTGCTCAATGAGAAACTGGGTAGCGTGGGACCGCTCCAAGTCGATGGCGTGAAAGCGAAATCCGCGCGCCAGCATCTCCCGCGCCACTTCGAGCACGGTGACCAAATTCTTCTCCTTGGCACTGGCCTCGTTGCCCTTCTCCTCGATGGCAGCCAAGGCTTGGTTGACCCTTTTAGTCCCGCCCAGCACCGCATCCGCTTCGAAATCCCCGGCCCGCACGGAGAAGTAGGTGGCGTAATAAGCCAGCGGATGGTGAACCTTGAACCAGGCAATTCGCCATCCCATCATCACGTACGCGGCGGCGTGCGCCTTGGGAAACAGATAACTGATGCGACGACACGACTCAATGTACCAGCCCGGCACCCCATGCTCCCGCATCAGGGCCTCCTGGTCGTCTTTCAAGCCCTTGCCTTTGCGCACCGCCTCGGAGATGGCAAACGCCGTCTTAGGCGCAATCTCCCGGCTGAGAAGATAGGTCATGATATCGTCGCGTGTGGCGATCACATCCGACAGGGTCGCCGTCTTTTGACGGATAAGTTCCTGCGCGTTGTTAGTCCACACCTCGGTACCGTGCGAGAGACCCGAAATACGCACCAATTCGGCGAAGGTCCGCGGCCGAGTGTCCACCAACATCTGGCGTACAAAGCGGGTGCCAAATTCAGGTATGCCCAAACTGCCCACCGGCGTGCCCACATCTTCAGGCTTGAGCCCCAGTGCCTTGACATCGCTGAACAGGCTCATCGTCGCCTCATCCTGAAACGGCACCTCTTTGGCGGGAATGTGAGTGAGGTCTTCCAGCATGCGAATGGCCGTCGGATCATCGTGCCCTAAGAGGTCGAGCTTCAACAGCCGGCCCTCGATGGAATGGTAATCGAAGTGGGTGGTGACCACATCGGAGTTTTTGTCGTCGGCGGGCCGTTGCACCGGGGTGAAGTGATGAATGTCCTCGTTTTGCGGCACGACCATCAGCCCGCCCGGATGCTGCCCCGTCGTGCGCTTGACCCCAGTTATGCCGGAGGCGAGCCAATCCACCTCGGCAGGCGAGGGTTCCCGACCGGTCTCACGAGCCCAGGCCTTCACCAGCCCGAAGGCAGTCTTTTCAGCCACGGTCGCAATGGTGCCAGCGCGAAATACATGCCCTTGACCAAACAACACTTCGGTATAGCGGTGGATCTCCGGCTGATATTCGCCCGAGAAGTTCAAGTCGATATCGGGTACTTTGTCGCCCTCAAACCCTAAAAACGTTTCGAAAGGAATGTCCTGCCCGTCGCCAATCAGGGACGCGCCACAGGCGGGGCATGTCTTCGTCGGCAGGTCAAATCCCGAACCCACGTCGCTCACAAACTCCGTGTAACGACATCCCGGACAGCGGTAGTGCGGCGGCAGCGGATTGACCTCGGTAATATTCAACAAGGTAGCAACCAATGAGGATCCGACCGAACCGCGGGAACCCACCAGATACCCGTCATCGAGCGACTTCTGCACCAGCCGATGGGCGATGTAATAGATACTGGAAAACCCATTGGAGACAATCGAGTGGACCTCTTTCTGCAGACGTGCCTCCACGATGTCCGGCAGCGGGTCGCCGTACAGGCTCCGGGCCTGGCTGTAGGGTACCTCCGAGACAACCTGCTCGGCTTCCGGCAAATTAGGCGAGAAGAGACCGCTGGGTACGGGCTGCACCGGCTCGATCTGATCCACCACGGCCTCCGGAGCCTCGTAGATGACCCATTCGCGATCACGAGCGTCGAGAAAGCTCAGCTCTCCCTCCATCTCCACAGCGGTCCGCAAGTAGAGGTCATCCAAGCGGTTGTGCAGCTCCCCCTTGGCTGTGGCGGCCAAAATGTCGCGATACACCCGATGGTCAGGACGGAGATAGTGCGCATCGGACACTGCCGCAACCCACTTGTGGGATTTGCGGCCCCAATGGATAATGTCCTGGATATAATGCTGCACCGCTTCTTCTCCGTCCAGGAACCCATCATCCATCATCCCGGCGGCCGCTGCCGGCGGCACCACTTCCCAATAATCATAAAACGAGGCCAGCGCCTCGAGATCGGCGTCGGATGCTCCACGGAACACGGCCTCGGCGATCTCGCCCTCATGAAACGGCGATCCCACCAGCCACCCGTCCCGGCCTTCGGCAATGAGTCGACGGGGCACCCGCGGCACACGATGGTAATAGGTGAGGTGCGATTCAGACACCAGCCGATACAGAGCCGAAACCCCGGTCGGATTCTTCACCAACAGCGTCACGGGTGTGGGACGACCGACACTGTGCGGTACGGGCAGGGCACGGCCTGGGGTTAGTGGACCATGCATCTCGGCACACTCCTCGAGCAGCCGCAGGGCCAGCCGAGCCGTGGCCTCCGCGTCGGCCAACGCCCGGTGGTGCTGAGTCAAGGAAATTTTAAAATGGTCGGTTAGGGGCCCCAGTCCATGGCTTTTCATGTGCGGCAACACCGCCCGGGCCAGCGCCAAAGTATCCAGCACCAACGGGTCAAACGAGACATCCGGATAAATCTGGCGATGTCCCCGGCCCAGAAATCCCATATCGAAGCGAGCATTGTGAGCAGCCAGCACCGCGCCCTCGGCAAATGTCCAAAAGTCCTGCCACATCTCGGATTCCGAGACACCGTCCTGGAGCTCCTCGTCGCGGATCCCCGTAATCCGCCGCGTAGAGCTGGAGATGGTGCGGGTGGGGCGCACCAGGCGGTGGAAAGTCTCCACAATCTCGCCCCCCACCACCTTGACTGCTCCGAGTTCGATGACCTGATGCGAGCGCGGACTTAAACCCGTCGTCTCCACGTCCACCACCACCAGCGGCGCTTGAGTCCAGTCCTCGCCGCTCGGGCCGCTCAACGGCACGGTTTCGGTGTCCACCATGTAGACCTCAACACCGTAGATGGGCCGCACACCCGTCGTCTTGGCCAGCGCCTCCGCTTCCGGGTATGTCTGCACCACCCCATGATCCAAAATCGCTAAAGCAGGCATCCCTGCATCGCGGGCCGCCTGAAATAAATCTTTGGGCGCAATCAACCCATCCATGGAACTCATCTTACTGTGCGCATGAAGTTCGATGCGGGGCCGTGGATCCTTGGGCATCGTGACTGGCGCCTCGATGGGGCCTCCGGCCTTGACCCGGAGAACCACTTCCTCGGTAAACTTGTCCACTTCCAAGTTCCCCTGCGCGGCCAGGAAGGTGCCCACTGGCCACAAATCGTCGGGGTAGCGGTTGGAACCGCGCCGTTCCGTGAACTTCAGCCGGAGCGCACCCTTGTCATCGGTAATAGTCCATGTCCAGTGACGCGCGCCATCCCGTCCCTCGCGAAAGTCCCGATGAAAAACGCGGCCCCGCACAATCGCTTCCCCACCACTGCCCACATCTGTCAAAGGCTGAGCCGCCTCGGCGTTGACGGGCCGGCCAATAATTTCCGGCGCGCTGGCCGCCCCTTTGATTTCCATTTGCACCGGCTCGTCCGGCTGGGGCGGGGGCAGCTCAGCCAACTGCACTTCCACTGCCGCGCTGGCCAGACCCTCTACCTCGTGAGCCAAGCGTACACTCCCGCCCCATTTCTCGAACAACGTCTTAGCGAGCAGGTTGGGCAAATGCAACACCAAGGTGTGCCCATCCCAATCCATTGGGCCATCACCTAACAGCGCCGCCAGAGCGGGCTGGCTCCGCGCCACCGCAGCCTTCACTGCCGTCCGGACATCCTGTGGCTCCGCGTCGGGCCGAAATGCGACCTCGACACCCCACGTCTCGGCCAGTTCACGCGCCAGGGAGGCCAGATCCATCCCCTCGGCAGGCCTGTCCCCTTGGTAATAAATCGTGAGAAGCCCGGCCTCCAGACAAGCGCGCACAGCACGAAGCGGCACCTCGTCCCATCCCTGGGCCTGCTGCCACTCTTCAAATCGGTTGTCAGACATTTGTACACCTCAAAAATATAATGGCGTTAGACGCGGGGGATCTCGCGGATGATTTCCCAGTACATACGCATGCGGGCCGAAAATCCTTTAACCAAACCGAGTTTTTCCTCTTTGACCACTTGCGTCACATCGTGCAGCACTACTTCACGGGGCTGAATGCCCATGCGCTTTAACTGCCGGTGCAACTGCAGTTCGACTCCATATCCGGACATGTCGATATGTTCAAATCCGACCAGCAATTGCCGCCTCAGGGCGCGCTGGCCGGACAAGAACGGCGCGACCGCCTGAGCCCAGTCGGTCGAGGCCCGCCCGCCCTCAAATATTCCTACGGTAGCCTCCGAGTCGCCGCTCAAAACCGGTACCACCAACTCGCGAACATGATCGACGGTCAAGCCAACCAAGTCGGCATCCAAGAACAGCACCACGTCGCCATGCGCGATAGACGCGCCGGCCTTCATGGCGCCGCCCTTGCCTTGGTTTTCGGGCAGTGACAGGACGATCGCGCCGTTTTGGCGCGCCACATCCGCCGTGTTGTCGAGCGACCCGTCATCCACCACAATAATTTCGTAGATTTCCGGGACCTCTTTCAATACGTGAAGAACCGAGGCGACATTCTGCGCTTCGTTATATGCGGGTATAATTGCCGAGACTCGGTTCATCATCCCACCACCCCTACCACCACTAGATGCCAGACTCGTCTTTAATATGCACGAGCAAACAGCATCCGCTCTGTCGAAGGCTGTCCGCAGACCACGCAGCCCGTGCCGAGCGGCTGGCGGTCCAGCGGCAAACAGCGGATTGTCATGCCGGTGGCCTCCTTGAGCTGATCGGCGCAACCCCCACGGCCGCACCAGTCGCCTTCAAAGAATCCTCGGTATCCATATTCTTCCGCCTGCCGATAATTTTCAACCACCACCGTATGGCTCTTCTGATGTTCCAGCGCCTGCTGGAACAAGGTGTGCTGGATGTCGTCCAAGCGTTGACGAACCGTCTCGGCGATGCCCGCCGCCGGCACTGGGGTCTTCTCGCCGGTGTCACGGCGCGCCAGCATCACCGACTGGTTGGCCATATCCCGCAGGCCTACCTCGAGGCGAATCGGGACGCCCCGCATTTCCCAGTCGTTGTACTTATAGCCGGGTGTGAATTCGGGACGGTCATCCACCCGTACGCGGAACTCCCGGCCGAGTTCGTCAGCGATGTTCTTGACGTACGCCGACACGGCTTCCGCGTCCTTGTTTTTGGCAATCGGAACAATGACGACCTGAATAGGCGCCACCCGAGGCGGCATCCGCAATCCTTTGTCATCGCCATGCACCATAATCAAGCCGCCAATCATGCGGGTCGAGGCGCCCCAAGACGTTGTCCATCCGTACTTGCGGACCCCGTCCTCATCCAGATACTGAATGTCAAACGCTTTGGCAAAGTTTTGTCCTAGGAAATGTGAGGTGGCAATCTGCAGAGCCCGGCCGTCCCCCATCAACGCTTCCAAGGTATACGTCTCCACCGCGCCGGCAAATCGCTCGCCCGCACTCTTCCGCCCCGGCACCACTGGGATGGCCAGTTCGTCCTCGATGACCTTGCGATAAATTTCCAACTGCTGCATGGTTTCCTGCTCCGCCTCTTCGGCAGTCCGATGCACGGTGTGGCCTTCCTGCCACAAAAACTCCGTGGTGCGGAGAAACGGTCGCGTGGCCTTCTCCCACCGCACCACGTTGGACCATTGATTCATGAGCACTGGCAAGTCCCGGTAGCTTTGAATCCACTTGGAATACATGGAACCAATAATCGTCTCAGAGGTGGGACGCACGGCCAGTCTCTCAGCCAAGGGTTCCCCCCCGCCAATGGTGACCCAAGCCACCTCGGGGGAGAAGCCCTCGACGTGCTCAGCCTCGCGCAAGAGAAGATTCTCCGGAATCAAGAGCGGGAAATAGGCGTTTTCGTGCCCGGTGGCTCGAAACTCCCGGTTCATGGCGTCCTGGATAAATTCCCAAATACGGTAGCCATACGGCTTAATCACCATGAACCCTTTGATGGGAGCGTAGTCCACCATGTCCGCCTTCTTGATGACGTCCACGTACCATTGTGAGTAATCCTGTGATTTCGGGGTAATCTCCTTAAGCACGTTCTCCACGCGCTCGAACCTCCTCAGCGGCATCCTGTATTTCTTTCCACAACTCTTCCACCATGTCTTCCTGTTCCACCCGGCGCACGATCTCGCCATGCCGGAAGATGAGGCCCATATTCTTGCCGCCGGCCAAACCCACGTCCGCTTCGCGAGCTTCACCCGGTCCATTCACAGCACATCCCATGACCGCCACCGTGATAGGCTCCTGAATGGTGGCCATACGCTTCTCCAACTCATTGGTTACTGGCCACATGTCAAACTGCAGTCGTCCGCAGGTCGGGCAGGCCACCAGATTGGCGCCGCGGTCGCGCAGCTTCAAGCTCTTCAGAATCTCCCAGGCGACGCGGATTTCCTCTTCACCGGGGGCTGTCAACGAAATGCGAATCGTGTCGCCTATCCCTTCAGACAACAACGTGCCAATCCCAACGGCCGACTTGATGGTGCCTTGAAATAAGGTACCGGCTTCCGTAACGCCCAGATGCAGGGGATAGTTATAGCGCTTGGCCATGAGGCGATAGGCCGCCAGCATGGTAGGGACATCCGACGCTTTCAGGGACACCACAATATTGTCATAGTCGACATCGTTCAAAATTTGGATGTGTTGGGCCGCCGAGGTCACCATCGCCTCCGCCGTCCGGCCCAGATCGTGCAAGAGCCCCTTCTCAATGGACCCGGAGTTCACCCCGATGCGAATGGGAATGTCTTTCTCCTTCGCCGCCTGCACAACCTTTTCGACCCGCTCCCGGCTTCCAATGTTGCCCGGATTGAGCCGCAGTTTGTCCACGCCTTGGCGAATCACTTCCAGGGCCAGTCGATAGTCGAAATGAATGTCGGCCACAACAGGGATGGGTGAATGACGGACAATCTCGCCAACCGCCTGGGCGGCTTCCATATCGGGAACCGCCACCCGCACAATCTCACATCCCACATCCACATAGCGGCGAATCTCGTCCACGGTGCTCTTGACATCCCGGGTGTCGGACTTTGTCATTCCTTGCACCCGCACCGGAGCGCCGCCGCCAATGGTCACATCGCGCACTTTTACCTGTTTTGTCATGCTTTGCTCCTTTGTCCGTGCTCGAGCCGACTAAAATTTGGAGGAAATCCTCCCTCTGTCATCTTAGCATCACCATTGAGCCCATACCAGCTTCAGCCCAGATGCAGATAGTGCACGATATCGTGATAGGTCACAAAAACCACGAACAACAGAAGAAACGCCATGCCCACCAAGTGAATCATATTCTCTCGATTGGGATCCATGGCGCGCCTCCTGACCCCTTCCACGGCCAGCAAGGCGAGCTTGCTGCCATCCAGGACGGGAATGGGCAGGATGTTGAACAGCCCTAGGTTGGCGGACAACACGGCAGCCAGCATAAACAGCCGCGCCCAGCCCTGATGGGCCGCTTGCCCGATCGTGACGGCAATCCCCACTGGACCCATTAAGTCAAAGCGTGTGCGGCCCGTAATCAAGAGGAAAAGTTGGACGAACCAGCCCCCTGTCATCTGCACGGTTTGTACCACACCCGTCTTAATGGACGTCAAGAATCCCATATGGACTGCGCGCGTGGCCATCTGAATGCCGATCAAGTAGGCTTTTTGCGCCTTGTCCCAGCGAGTCCTCACCGGAAGGGTGAGATGCTGCCCATGGCGCACGACAGTAATTTGCATCACCTGTTTGGCATGACGGCTGATGGCGTGAGTCAAAGCTTGCATGGAGGTGATGCGATGGCCATCAATCGCCACAATCCGATCCCCTGGCTTCAATCCAGCCGCATCGGCTGGGAAGTGCGGAATGAGGTGGGCAATCGTCGTGGTAGCCACCGGCACGCCGACAGGTCCGAAGAGCAGGGTAAACAGCACGAACGCCAGCACCAAATTCATCACCGGGCCTGCGAAGATCACCAAAAACCGCTGCCAAAGCGGTCGATTGGCGTATTCGTCGGGATCGCTGGATCGCTCGCCGTCCATGCCTGCCAGCCGTACGTAGCCCCCCAAGGGGATGATGCGGAGCGAATATTCGGTTTGCCCGAAGCGATGGGAGAAAATGTGGGGGCCGAATCCCAAAGAATATTCGTCCACCCGCATTCCGAATGATTTAGCCACCAAAAAGTGACCCAGCTCGTGTACTGCAATCAGGACCCCAAACACCACAACCCAGACCACCAATGTGAGCATTCGCTGCCTCCTTTATTTCGGCCCCTTCGCCGATGTCCCGATGCGGGCCGCTACACGCTGACGTCCCCAGCGATCGGCCTCCAGCACGTCGTCCAAGCTAGCCATAGTCCCAACGCCGGCATAGTCGGCCAAGGTGTCCTCCACAGTCTGGGCGATGTCCAAAAAGCTAATGCGCCGCTCCAAAAATGCCTGCACCGCCACCTCGTTGGCGGCGTTCAGCACAGTCGGGTACAAACCGCCCTGTTCTCCCGCCTGTCGCGCCAGGGCCAGCAGTCGAAAGGTGTCCAAGTCAGGTTCCGCGAACTCCAACTGTTGACCCGGCCATAAAAACGCCGGGACATCTAGAGGCCACCGTTCCGGCCACGACATCGCCACCTGAACCGGCACCCGCATGTCGGGAAATCCGCACTGCGCCATGGTCGCTCCATCGACAAACTCCACCATAGAGTGAATGACGCTCTGGGGATGAACCACCACATCAATGACGTCATAGCTGACCCGGAACAGATGATGGGCCTCGATGACCTCCAAGCCCTTATTCATCAAGGTGGCCGAATCGATCGTGATCTTGGGACCCATGGACCAATTGGGATGCTTGAGCGCTTCCTCGACGGTCACGTGCTGCAGTTCATTCCGCGTTCGCCCACGAAACGGTCCGCCTGAGCAAGTCAGGATGATGCGTCGAAACGGTTCCCCTGACCCTAGACACTGGAAGATGGCGGAATGCTCGCTGTCTACCGGAATAATCCGAGCTCCCGCGCGATCGGCCGTTCGGGTCACCAGATCCCCTGCCGCCACGAGCGTTTCCTTGTTGGCCAGCATGACCGTCATACCGCGCTCCAAGGCCGCCATGGTCGGGGCCAATCCAGCGAAACCGCTCATGGCAGCCAGCACGTGCGTGGCGTCGGCCCCGCGCACCGCGTCCAGAGTCTCCGACCACCCTCCCAGGATTTCGGGACCCGGCTTCCCTGCCACCTTTTGACTCAACCGTCGCGCCGCGTCGGCATCCGTGAGCGCGATCCATCGCGCCCCCATGCGGATCCCCATCTCCCAGAGTCGCTCGGCATCCTGGCGAGCGACCAGCCCGTCAACCGCCACCCGGTCAGCGTGCTGTTCAAAGACACTGTAGGCACTTTGGCCCACCGACCCGGTGGCGCCCAACACGACCATTCTCATTTTGCTTCCCACCTCTAGTTTACCCTCTAACTGATGGCCCGCTGTATCGCGAAGCCTGCCTGATGGCGTTGAACATCACCGCTGTGATGGGACCTATCAGCACCCCGGAACCACCGAACAAACGAATCCCCATATACAGGGAAAATAATACCACGAGCGGGTGGAGCCCGGTGCCGCGCCCGACCAACCGCGGCTCCACCAGTTGACGCACCATGGCCACCCCGGCCAGAACCGCCAGCAAGTGCACTGCCATGGCCGCGTGCCCAGACAGCATGGCCACCATGGCCCAAGGCACCAGCAGCATCGTCGGCCCCATGAACGGCACGAGGTCCAGAAGTCCGGCCGTCAGTCCCACCAGCACCGCGTAGGGTGCGCCAATGACCAGCAGACCGCCCATCGTGGCGAGTCCCGTTAAGGACACCAGAGCAAACTGGGCCCTCAGGTATCCCCACAGACCCCCGGTCATAGCCAGCGTGAGTCGCCCCATCCGAGGACGAAGAAATGGCGGACTTAGTTGCTTCACCTGCCGTAGAACCACCGTTTGGTCCCTCAGCATGAAGAAGGCGGCCACCGATGCCACAATCATCACCAGCGCCATCTCTGGCAGTTGCAAAAGACCATGGGCTACGGTTCTGCCCATGGCCGCCGCTACGTTGTACAGGGAGTGCATCTCCGTCCCGAGGTTGGCGTTGCCCAGTCCCAGCTGCTCCCGCAGTTGGTTCCATTGCTTCAGATAGCGCGCCACTTGGCCCGGCCGATCGAGGAAATGCGGCATGCGATGGCTAATCTGCACCAACTCGGCCGCCAGCAGAGTGAACACGGCGCCCGATAGCAGCACCAGTCCTCCCAATGCCCCACCCAGTGCCGTCAAAACAGCCCCAGTTCGCCTGAATCCCCACGACTCGAGCCGTTCCACCACAGGCATCACCATGGCCGTTAAAATCACTGCCAGCACAAACGGCAACAGGTACCACACCAGCCAACGCCAAAAGACGTAGGCGGCACCCGCCAACGCCACCCAAATGACTACCTGCTGCCAGTAACGACCCGGCTCGTGCATAGCTCACCTCGGAGCTAACTTATGCCCAAGCCTCGCAATAAATAATAGGCAAATGGCAAGGCCAGCAAGACCGAGTCAAATCGGTCCAAAATGCCGCCATGCCCGGGGAGCAGGCCGCCCGAATCCTTCACGCCTACATAGCGCTTAAACTCGGACTCCAGCAGATCGCCAACCACGCCGACGGCGGCCACCACCAAGGCAAAGAGGGCTCCCTGCAGCGCCTGCGCGTGCACAATCGGCGCTGCCAGCGCACCGGCGATGACCGCGGACAACACCCCGGCAATGGTGCCCTCCCACGTCTTGGCTGGACTCACATGCACCATCAGTTTGTGGCGCCCAAAGCGGCTGCCCGCAAAATAGGCCATGGCGTCCGATATCCACATCAAGATGAAGAAGAAAAATACCAGTCGGCGGCCATCCGCCATCTCCCGCAGAGCAATCAAAAACACAAATAAAAGCCCAATGTACAGGCTTCCCCAAGTGGTTGTGATGGCACCTTCAAAACTGGATGCGCGCCGTCCCAGCACGACCGCCCCCAGGACTACCACCAAGAGACCGGCCAACAGCCCCCATGCCAACGGCAGGTGGAATGCTTGGCACGCCAATAAAGCCCACACCCAGAACAGACTCATGCGGGCAAAATACGGCATCTTTTTAGCCAGGAACATTCGTTCCGCTTCGTATACGGCCGCCGCCTCGAAGATTGCGGTGGCCGCAATCAGGGGCCACCCTCCCAAATACATCAGCACCAGCAAAATGGGAATCCCGATGGCGGCCGTGATGACACGACGCACAAGCACGCTGAACCCGCTCCTATCCTAATCCGCCAAACCGACGATGGCGTGATTGGTAATCCCGTATGGCGCGCCGCAACTCCGCCGGGTCAAAATCGGGCCACAGTTTGTCACTGATGAAGATTTCCGCATAGGCCAGCTGCCACAGCAGAAAATTGGAAATGCGAAACTCGCCGCTCGACCGAATCAGCAGGTCTGGATCGGGCAGTTCCCGCGTATCGAGGTGTGCGGCCATGTCAGCCTCTGTCATCCTTGAGCCCGGCGGCGTTTCGTCACGCCAGCGGTTGACTGCTCGCAGAATTTCGTCACGACCTCCGTAGTTCAACGCCAAATTGAGAATCAGGCGCCGCTCATTCTCGGTCTCATGCTTCGCCCAATCCAAGGACTGTTGGGCCGGTTCAGGCAGTCGACCGATATCGCCGATGGTCCGAATCTGCACACCCTCGTCCTTAAGCTCATGCGTTTCGGAAGCCACGAATTCCACGACCAACGCCATCAACACGTCCACTTCCTGAGACGGCCGGGTCCAGTTCTCGGTGGAAAACGCATAGACCGTCAAGGCCTCAATGCCGATCCGCGCCGATTCCTTGACAATTGGCTTTAGCGCTTTGACGCCCTCGCGATGCCCTAAGGTCCGTTCCATCCCCCGCCGCTGAGCCCAACGTCCATTACCATCCATGATGATTGCGATATGACGCGGCAGGTCGCCGGCAAGAATCGGCTCTTCCTCGTGGTTCGATTCCTGGTCTTCCACGGGCATCCCCTTTCTGGCGAAAAGGCTATGGAGTCATAATATCCTTTTCGCGTCCCTCCGCCACCTGGTCAAGTTCCTTAATATATTGGTCGGTGAGCCGTTGTATGTCGGTCTGGCCGCGCCGCCCCTCATCCTCGGCAATCGTACCGTCCTTCTCAGCCTTCTTCAAGTCGTCCACGGCATCCCGACGCACGTTGCGAACCGCCACCTTGGCGTCTTCCAACTGCCGCTTCAGCTGTTTGACCAAGTCACGGCGGCGCTCCTCCGTCAAGGCAGGCACGCTAACCCTCAAGAGCGGCCCGTCAGAACGCACCGAAACGCCTAAATCGGCCTTCATGATCGCCTTTTCGATGCTCTGGGCAGCCGACTTGTCAAACGGCTGCACCACGAGAATGCGGGGCTCTGGGGCGCTGATGGACGCCAGATGCTGCAACGGCGTGACAGCCCCGTAGTACTCGACCTGAACCTTCTCCAGCAACGCGGGATGGGCCCGCCCCGCCCGCATGCCGGCCAGGTCCCGCGTGAAGGACTCCACCGACTTTTGCATTCGGTTCTCCGTGTCCTTAAGAATTTCCTTTAGCATGGCGCTCGCCCTCCCCGACATAGGTTCCAATGGATTCGCCCAACACGACCTTCAAAATGTTTCCGTAGGTGTTCATGTTAAACACCACAATGGGAATGTTGTTATCCATGCAAAGTGACGTGGCAGTGGCGTCCATCACCTTGAGGTTTTCTTTCAAGACATCCAAGTAGCGGATTTCGTCCAACATGCGCGCATCGGGATTGGTGCGTGGGTCGGCGTCGTAAACCCCCGCTTCCTTGGTTGCTTTCAGCATGACATCGGCTTCAATCTCAGCTGCACGCAGGGCGGCGGTGGTGTCGGTGGAGAAGTAAGGATTGCCATTGCCCGCCGCGAAAATAACGACACGGCCCTTTTCCAGGTGCGTCATAGCGCGCCGGCGTATGTACGGCTCCGCCACTTCCTTCATCTCAATGGCTGTCTGCACGCGAACCTCCACGCCGTGCTTCTCCAAGGCATCCATCAGGGCCAGCGCGTTGATGACGGTGGCCAGCATCCCCATGTAGTCGGCCGTTGCCCGGTCCATGCCCTTGCTGGAACCCGCCTGTCCACGCCAGATGTTGCCGCCGCCAACGACCACGGCGATTTGCACTCCAAAGCCCAAAACCTCTTTAATTTGACGCGCGATACTATCCACGACCGTAGGATCGATGCCGAACCCCGCCGACCCTGCTAAGGCCTCACCAGAAATCTTTAGGACAACTCGCCGATATTTCGGTTGCTGCGCCACCCGCTTGCCCCTCCTCTGGACTTCTTAGATACAAGAAAAGGGCACATCGTGCCCTTTGGTTCAGGCCTGTGCGGCCTCCGATTCCTCGCCGCGCTCAAACCGCACGAACCGCCGCACCTGAATTTGCTCACCCAGCCGGGCAATGTGCTCCTTGACCAACTGGTCAATCGTTTGGTCGGGATTCTTCACGTAAGGCTGCTCCATCAAGCAAACCTCTTTGTAATACTTGTCAATCCGTCCCTGCACCATTTTCTCGACAATCGCTTCCGGCTTTCCTTCATTGAGAGCCTGAGCCTTGAGCACAGTCTTCTCATGCTCAACCTGCGCTTCCGGCACTTCTTCGCGCCGTACATAGAGCGGCCGTGCGGCAGCAATGTGCATGGCCACGTCATGCGCCAAATTGCGGAAGTCGTCGGTGTTGGCGACGAAGTCAGTCTCGCAGTTAATTTCCAACAGTACGCCAATCCGGCCTTGAGAGTGGATGTAGCTCTCCACTAGTCCTTCCGTGGTGCTCCGCCCCGCTTTCTTCGCTGCGGCCGCCAATCCCCGTTCGCGCAGGATGTCTACGGCGCGGTCCATGTTGCCGTCGGCCTCTTCCAACGCCTTCTTGCATTCCATCATACCGGCGCCTGTCCGCTCCCTCAGCGCCTTTACATCCTGTGCCGAAATTCCCACCAAACATCCTCCTCGTAAGGAAGGCGACCTTGCGGTCGCCTTCATTGTCGTTCTGTCCGGCGCGCTATTGAACCGCCTCTTCCTCGACTTCCTCGTCCTGCGCAGCGGTGGTGTCACCCTGACGCCCTTCAATAAGAGCGTCTGCCATCTTGGATGTCAGAAGACGCACGGCCCGGATGGCGTCGTCGTTGCCGGGGATTACAAAGTCGATTTCATCGGGGTCGCAGTTGGTGTCTACGATGCCCACAATCGGGATGCCCAATTTGCGACCTTCGGTGACTGCAATGTGCTCCTTGCGGGGATCCACCACGAACATCGCCTGAGGAAGCTCCCGCATTCCTTCGATGCCGCCCAAATATTTTTCAAGCTTTTCCTTTTGTCGAGTCAAGGTGCTGACTTCCTTTTTGGGAAGCCGTTCCCACTGACCCGAGGCCTCTTGCTCCTTCAGCTCGGCCAACCGTTTCACGCGGCGCTTGATAGTGTCAAAGTTTGTCAGCATGCCTCCCAGCCAACGCTGGTTGACATAGAAGTCTCCCGAACGGCGAGCTTCCTCAGCCACCGCCTCTTGGGCCTGCTTCTTAGTGCCGACGAAGAGAATCTTTCCACCATCCATGCCCACTTGACGGACAAAGTTGTAGGCATCGTCCACCTTGCGAACGGTCTTTTGCAGGTCAATAATGTAAATTCCGTTGCGTTCCGTAAAAATGAAGGGCTTCATCTTGGGGTTCCAACGACGGGTCTGGTGCCCAAAGTGCACACCAGCTTCAAGCAACTGTTTCATCGATACAACAGACATGTAATTCCTCCTGGTTAGCCTCCGCAGTTCGACGATTTCTCCACCAGGGTTGAACTGCGTGCTAGATTTGGCGATCTTTGGCTGTCAGATCGGCCGATGGAAGTATAGCACAACGGTCCTTCCGCTTCAAGACGGACTTCAGCCCCCGACCTGCACGGTCACCGGCAGCGGCAGTCTCCACACGTCGACCCACACTTTAAGACGCATTGGTTGTTCCAGGGCTTTCTGGATAAGTTCCGGGCTAATCAGGGCTCCCGGATTGAAGTGGCGGGAAAAGTACGTGTCCAAGTTCCGGGACATGGCCCGGTTAATGTCCATTGCCATTTGCTGCCTAAGGCTGGGAGGCAAGGCCACGCGCACGCCGCCGATATCAACCGTGACTTGATTCACCATACTTTCCACTTGGGCCTTTACCAACGGCCTAATACTTTTTAATGCGGTGGCGCGCACCGCGGGCCATTCCCGCTGCAGCTGGCGGGACAGCGTGGCACTCAACGGCCTCGCCTGACTGGCTGGTATGGTGATAACCATTCCAATGCCGTAAATCCACACCGCTTGCAGAGCGAGCGCCAGCATCAGGCCTGCCACCAGGCCCCTAACAAACGTCGATCCGCGATGGGTCGCCAGACGTCCCAACCTCCCTTTGGCGATGACTGCCAGTATGTTCTCTTTCCATTTCTCCAATAATATGCCCGTAAACTGCCGCCAAACGTCTGCTTTAGCGATTTTGCGACGTCTCATCGAAGGAGGGAAGCATTGTGAACAGCAAGATTACCCCGTGGCTGGCGTTGGGAGCCGCCTCATTGTGGCTGGCGGGATGCGGCACGACCCCGTCTCCGCAGCACAATACCACGAACTCATCCAAATCCAACCCGGCTCCCAGTACTACGAGCAAAACAGCCAAAACGGGCAAGCCGTTAAAGGTCATCGCGTTCTACGACCAAACCATGACGTCAACCACGCCCGATCCCTTCGCCCTGGTCAAGGCACATCCCGGATTGGTGGACTACTTGTCGCCATTCTGGTACGAAGTGTCGGCGACTGGATCCGTCACCTCCAAGCCGGAAGGGAACGCGGCCATCCTGGCCCGTCAAGACAACCTGCCGTTGTTGCCTCTGTTCAACAACGCCGGTGGCGGATCGGTGTTCCTGCACTCGGCCTCCACCCGGACTGCAGCCATTAACAATATTGTCAGCCTGGTGAAGTCGAAACACTATCGAGGGGTCAACATCGACTTTCAACTGCTGAAGTCCACCGACCGAACCGATCTCACCGCCTTTATGCAGCAACTCCAAAAGAGCATGCCCAAGGGCGATATCATTTCCATGTCGGTGGTGCCCCTCAACTCCGGCAACGGCCAAAGCAGTGCTTACGACTTCCCGGCGTTGGACAAGGTCGTCAATTCCATGGTCCTGATGGCTTACGACTTCCACGGCGACGGCACTCCCCCGGGACCCGTGTCGCCCTATGCTTGGGTCCAACAAGGCATCACCACCGCCTTGAAGGCAGGCATCCAGCCGTCCAAGCTCTATTTGGGCATCGCCGACTACGGATATCTGTGGACTAACAGTTCCACCAAAGCTGCCACCATTCCGTTGAAAGCCATGCACCAGCATAAATATGGTGTTTACACGTGGAACAACACCTATAAGGAGGCGACCGACACCTACACCTCCGGCGGTGTCTCCCACACCATCTGGTTTGTGAACGACAAGGCGGCCGCTGATCGGATCGCCTTGGCCAAACAGTACCATTTGGGGGGAGTCGCATTTTGGCGGATCGGGTACGAAGACGCGAAGTGGTGGAATACGGTCGCTGCGGCCATTGGCACGGGCTCTCCCACCAGCGGATCCGCCACCACCACGCAGGGAAGTCGACCCAAGATTTCCCCGCAACAGCTTAAGAAGACCGTCAAGGCCCCAGCCAACAATGCCAAGAACACGGTCAAAAAGTCGGTCCGAAAAACCAACACGAACATCATTGCGCCGGCCAAAAATACCGTCAATAAGACCGGCCCCTGACCACCACTGCTAGACGGAGAGGCCGGCCCCACCGGGGGCCGGCCTCATTAGCGTTTTACCCTCTAGACCATCGGCAGTTCTAGACGCCGCCGCGGAACGGCATCGGACACCGGTTCGCCTGCTTGCACGCCGCTCAAATAAAAGGTCTTGGCACCAGTAATGCGGACCGGGACAAACCGATCCAACAGGTCCTGGCCCGGGTCGCGGTCAATCAAGACCACTTTGTTGGCGTGCGTACGGCACGCCCAGACGCGGTCGTTCTTCTTGCTGACGCCCTCCACCAAGACCAGTTCTTCCTTGCCGATCAGCGCTTGGTTGGCTTCCCAGCTGATTTGATACTGCAGCTCCATCAATCGGTTCAACCGATCCTTTTTGACCGGATTGGGAACGGGATCGCGGCCCTCCCAACGCGCCGCCGGTGTTTTCTCGCGGGGCGAGTAAATAAAGGTGAAAGCCGCGTCATACCGCACACGGCGCACCAGGTCCAACGTCTCCTCAAAATCCGCCTCGGTCTCACCCGGGAAGCCGACGATAATATCCGTGGTCAAAGACGCGTCGGGAATTTTCTCCTTGACGCGGTCGATGAGGTCCAAGTACGACTCCTTGGTGTACTTGCGATTCATGCGCTTTAAGATCGGATTCGATCCCGCCTGAACTGGCAAGTGCACGTGATGCGTGATTTTATTCGAAGCCCCAATCACATCAATCAGGTGCTGACTGAAGTCGCGCGGGTGCGAGGTGGTGTAGCGAAGCCAGCGCACCCCGTCAATGCGCTCCAATTCCACCAGCAAATCGGCCAAATCGCGCTTGGGCTCCAAATCATGTCCGTACGAATTGACGTTCTGACCGAGCACGGTAATGTCCTGGAATCCCTCCAGGGCGAGCGCCTTGACCTCGTCGACGATGGGCTCAATCTCCCGAGACCGCTCTTTGCCCCGAGTAAAGGGAACAATGCAATAGGTGCAAAACTTGTCGCAACCATAAATGATGTTCACAAATGCTTTGACCCCGTCCTTGCGGTGCGAGGGCAGGTGCTCCACCACGTCGCCCGCACTCTTCCATACGTCAATCACCATTTCGTCCGAATCCTGAGCCTTTTCCAACAGCTCCGGGAGTTGATGCAGGTTATGGGTTCCGAACACCAAGTCTACTTGCGGCGCATGCTTGGTCAACCAAGCAATGGTACCGGGCTCTTGCGCCATGCACCCGGCCACCGCCAGTGTCAAGCTGGGGTTTTTGTCCTTCAACTGGCGCAACTGGCCGATGTACCCGAAGGCATGCTCTTCGGCACTTCCCCGCACCGCGCAGGTGTTGATGACAATCAGGTCGGCATCGCGATCTGTCAGGGCAGGCTGATAACCGAGCATGTCCAGTTGACCCGCCATGATCTCCGAGTCCCGTTCATTCATTTGGCATCCATAGGTTTTAATGAAGTAGCGGGGCTGCGACATTCTCTCGCCTCCTTGAAAGAAGTTATCATCCTATTGTACCACCGAGTCCAAACCTCTGGCAGCGGCCCCTTTCTGCCATCACCGGAATACATTGCTATCGAGAGCCCCATGCAGCAGGTGGAATGCCCGTTCTGATCCGCGCACCACCAAAACCGCGCCATCAGCTTCATCGCGGCGCTCTAGAACGACCAACTCCCGATACAGCACGTCCCAAGCCGTCTTTTGGCCCCAGTCAATACGCACCGTTTCTTGGCGCTGCTGTTGAGCCAGTCGTCTCGCCAACACCGCTTCCAGGTCCCGGAGACCCTGCCCCGTCATGGACGACACGGGAAGACCATCGCTCGGGGACGGAGTCCCGTCCGGCACCCGATCGTACTGACTGTATACCCGAAACCGGGGAGTCGTGCTGATGCCCAGGTCGCGAATGGTTTGATCTATGACCTGGACTTGTTCTGGCAGACTGACAGGAAAGTCCCGGTCGGCACTCAGAACTTCCACAATGAGGTCCGCGTCCCGCACCTCGACCAGAGTGGACCGAAAGGCGGCCACCAGGTGGTGCGGCAAGCGGTCCACAAATCCCACCGTGTCGGACACCAGAGCCGAGCCGAATTCAGGCAGCATAATACGCCGCACCGTCGGGTCCAGCGTCACGAAGAGGGCATCTTCCGCCGTCTGCGCACGCCGCGTGAGACGACTGTACAACGTAGATTTTCCCACATTGGTATACCCGACCAGCGTAACCAGCGGCAACTCGGTGCGGCTGCGGCGTTGGCGCCGCTCCTGCCGCTGCCGCTCAACCTTATCCAGCTCTCTCGACAAGTCGACGATGCGCTGATGGATCTTGCGCCGGTCCATCTCCAAATAGGTTTCTCCCGGTCCCCGAGTGCCGATGCCGCCGCCCAAGCGGGACAACGACCGCATGCCGCGAAGCCTCGGCTCCAAATATTTCAACTGCGCGAGTTCGACCTGCACTCGACCCTCTCGGGAGTGCGCCCGGTTTGCAAAAATGTCCAAAATCACTTGCGTGCGATCCAATACCCGCGCATCGGGCCCGACCGCCTGCTGAACGTTCAAGAGCACGCTGGGCTTTAGCTCCTGGTCGAATACCACTAATCCCGCTTGGTGGGCTCGCACCGCCTCCGCCAAACTGTCCAGCGCCCCACGTCCCAGCCCGCCGTCAGGCTGTTCGCGGGCCTGCGTGAGCACTCCCATCACCTCGCCGCCCGCGGCGTCTACCAAACCTGACAGTTCCCGCAGGCGGGCGTCCACGCGTTCGCCCGGCGTGCCCTTGGGATAAACGGATACCAGGACAGCTCGTTCCGCCATCTATTGTCCTCCTTTGACCGTTTGGGCCAATTGCCAAGCTTGTCCAGCGCCCGGATTGAGGGCCGTTGCGCGGTTGAGATCCTTCAAAGCCGAGCTTCGATTGCCTAAAGCTAACTCCGCCCGTCCAGCATCGTAATAACTTTGCCACCACGTGGACTCCAGCTCCTCCGCGTCGGTAAAGTAGGTGAGGGCGTCACTGGCATCGCCTTGGCCATAAAGGACGCGTCCCATCAAGTCCATGGTGGGGGCTTCTTGTCCTCCCGCTGTCAGAGCAGCTTCGGCGTCCCGCCAGGCCTGGCGCCACGCATGACCCGACACGGATAAGAAGCCCAGCCCATCCCAAGCCAGCCAACTGCCCGGGTTCACCGTGAGCGCACGGCGAAAAGCCTGCGCCGCCTTGACGGTGTGACCCAGCCGAGCTTCAGCCTGTCCCATCGCCACCCAGTCCGCAGCGTTGCGGGGCGCAATCTGGGAGGCTCGCCGAAACGCCTGCAAGGCAGCCTCAAATTGCCCGGCATGCCAGAACAAGCCACCCAGCTTTTCATATCCCGGCGCATACGTGGAATCTTGGGATACCACGACCTCTTCCGCTTGAATCGCTTGGTCCAATTGTTGGCTCAATGCCGTGTCATGCACGTCCGCCGATTGCTGATATGACTGCAGAGCCGGCGTCAGTCCCGCCCGCTGTGATGCAGGCACCAGGTACTGCTCGCTCTGGCATCCCGCCGCCAATACGGAAAGCACACCCAGTGTCACCAGGGTTCGAATCCGAGTCCCTGCCTTAAGCCTCATCCGCGCCCCCATCCCAATCGTCTTTGCACCGCCGCATCCCCGAGACAAGGCGCCATGCCGTCAGCCAAGGAATATTGCTCCCATTCCGTGAGCCCGACCCATCTTAGCTGGTCCACGTCAGACGACGGCGCCATATCACCTTTCGGCTCAATGAGGAGAATATCAATTAATACGTAGTGAAAAGATTCCGTTCGGATTTCACCGACGTACAGCACGTCCTGAGCCCTTGTCCGGAGACCTGTCTCCTCTTCCACCTCGCGGCAAGCGGCCGCGAACAGCGATTCTCCCCATTCCAGCCGACCACCCGGAAACGCCCATAATCCGCGGCCGGGTTCTTTTTTGCGGCGCGCCAACAACACGCGGCCGTCCGGGGACAGGATGACGCCGCCGACGCCGACCTCAGGCTTCTGGGGGGACTTGGTCGGCATCGTAAATGGTCAGTTCCCAATCATCGTCAAATTGGCGCAAACCAAAAATAAGTCCGCGCTCTTTCAACGACTGATTTAAAAATGTAACCACCTGATAGGGCGTGAAACCGTCAAATCGCCGCTGAGCCAGGGTGGTCAGTTTCGCGTGCTGGGCCGACACTTTCACAGGCGAGACACCTCATTTCATGCGCTTATTATACCAACTCCGATGCCGCGCTACGAATGGCCAATTGAGGGCTCAATGCCAAAAAGGGCGCCAGATGACACCATCCTCCTAACATCCCCCGCCAAAGCAAAAGCCATACTATCACCGTCACCAAAAAGGAGGTGCTCGAGTATGGCGCAATGGACGAAAACTCCCTCTGTTCTGTCCAACGAAGTACGCGATAAGTTTAAATACGAAATCGCGAGCGACTTGGGGATTCTGGACGAGATCGAACAAAAGGGCTGGGCCGACATGCCGACTCGGCAGCTAGGGCGCGTGGGCGGCAAAATTGGGGGCAACATGGTCAAAGTGATGATTAAGTACGCGGAACAATCGCTGGCCCAAGGGGATAACTTGGAATAATTTCATTTGCTTTAACTGAAAATAAGGACGCAGGCTGGGCCTCCGTCCTTATTTTTGTGCCGTTAGGTCCACCGTTCGGTAATGACTCGCTTTTCGGTGTAAAATTCCAGGCCGTCCCGTCCGGTGGCATGCAGATCGCCATAGAACGACTCCTTCCATCCGGAAAACGGAAACCACGCCACGGGGGCGGCCACCCCAATATTGATTCCCAACATGCCCGCTTCGATGTGGTCCCGGAAGTACCGGGCGGCACCACCGCTTCGGGTATAAAGCGACGCCGTATTGCCAAATCTCGAACGGTTGGCAAGCTCGACTGCCGCTTCCAAGGACGGCGCACGCATGACGGAAAGCACGGGACCGAAAATCTCTTCTCGGGCAATCGTCATATCCGGCTGAACCCGGTCAAACAACGTGGGACCCACAAAGAATCCCTGTTCCGGTAGGCGCTGGCGCCCGTCTCGAACCAGTTCCGCCCCGGCCGCTTGACCAGCCGCCACGAAGTCCAGCACCCGCTGGCGATGCTCGGCACGGATTAATGGTCCCATCTCGGTGGAGGATTCGAGTCCCCGGCCCAGAACCAGTTCGTCGCCCCGCTCTTTCAAGCGCTCCACCAGCACATCGCCTATCGGATCCACGGCAATGACGACCGACGCGGCCAAACAGCGCTGCCCGGCCGCCCCATAGGCTGACCCCACCAACGCTTCAACGGTGCTGTCCAAATCCGCGTCCGGCATCACCACGTGGTAATTTTTCGCTCCGCCCAGAGCCTGTACCCGTTTGCCCGCCCGGGCGGCGGTCTGATAGACGTAGTGCGCGACGGGCTGAGACCCGACAAATGACACCGCCCTCACGCGGCCATCCGACAGCAACCCATCCACAATTTGCTTGCCACCGTTGACTAAGTTCAGCACGCCGTCTGGCAATCCCGCCTCAGACAGCAGCTCGACCAGCCTCATGGCCGTCATGGGGGTGCGTTCCGAAGGTTTCAACACAAACGTGTTGCCGGCCACGATAGCGAGCGGCATCATCCATAACGGGATCATGGCGGGAAAGTTGTACGGGGTAATCCCTGCCGCGACGCCCAGCGGCACCCGCACCAGGGTCGTGTCCACGCCATGTGCGACGTCGGTGAGAATCTCCCCCTTTAAGAGAGTCGGAGCCCCCGCCGCCAATTCGACCACTTCCATGCCCCGTCCCACTTCTTGAAAAGCATCTTGAAGCGTCTTGCCATTCTCCCGCGAGACAGATTCCGCCAGTTCTTGCCGATGCTCCTCCAACAATTGCCGATAGCGGAAGAATATCCGCGTTCTCTCCAAAATCGGGGTTGCCCGCCATCCCGCCCAAGCGCCCTGAGCGGAAGCCAACGCCCGCTCCAAATTATCCGTGTCGTCCAGTCTAACCTCTGTCAGCACTTCTTCGGTGGCGGGGTCATACACCGGGGATATAATACCGCCCGGCCGCGGCTCCACCCGCGCGTTGTCAATCCAATGCGGCCACATGAACTTCCACCTCCGGATTATTGGGGAATGGTCAAGCGAGTCGGCAGGACATCCTGGAGTTCGGGATGTGCTGCCATCATCTCATCCAACGCCGCCCGCATGGCCGCGAGCGCTTCAACCATCTCCGACTCCGTCACCGTCATGGGCGGCGCAATGCGGATGGTGTTGTTCAAAAGGCCGCCCTTGCCGACCAACAAACTCTGTCGGCGGCAGGCCTCCAAAAATTCCAGCGCCAAGTCTGGGGCCGGCTCCTTGTCGTGGCGCACAAACTCGACTGCCTGCATCAATCCGCGCCCACGCACATCGCCCATCACGGGAAACCTGTCGGAGAGATCCTCGAGTCCGTCCCGAAGCCGTTGTCCCATCGTCTTGGAATGCTCCACCAGGTTCTCCTGCTCCATAACCTCCAACGTAGCCAATGCCGCCCGCATGCTCAGCGGGTTTCCGCCAAAGGTGGAAATGGTGGGACCGCGATAGTGCTTCCCAATGTCCCGCCGCGTTATGGTCGCCCCGATGGGAAGTCCGTTGGCGAGCCCCTTGGCAAACGTCATGAAGTCTGGCACCACACCCGAATGATCAATACCAAAGGCTTTCCCAGTCCGGCCGAAGCCCGTCTGGACCTCGTCGTCGATAAACAGCGCCCCGTAACGGCGCGCCGTTTGCACCGTCTCGTACAAGAAGGCGGCCGGCGGCGTGATGAACCCGCCCACGCCTTGAATGGGCTCGGCAATATAGGCGGCCGGGTCCCCGCTGGTCGATGTCTTAATGAATTCCTCGAAGTCTTTTGCACACTCCAAAGCGCAGGTGTCGGGACGTTTGCCGAAGGGACAACGATAACAGTAGGCATTGTGGGCATGGCGAACCGGCACCCCCAGACCCCCAGCACCCAGTTTCCACGGAGCCTGGCCGGTTAATCCCATGGCCAAGTGAGAGCGACCCGAATAGCTGTGCCGAAGCGCAATAATCTCTTGCCGTCCGGTCGCCAACTGCGCCATGGCAATGGCGGTCTCATTGGCCTCCGTTCCGCTGGTGGTAAAAAAGCTGACGTTGAGGTCAGGCGGTGTCCATTGACTCAACCGCTCCGCCATTTGCACCATCGGAGGACTAATGTACAGGGTGGAGGTGTGCACCATCTTGCCCAACTGGTCGGTCACCGCGCGGGTGACAGCCGGGTGAGCGTGGCCAATGGACACCGTTAAAATGCCGCCAAAAAAATCCAAGTAACGCCGGCCTTGGGCATCTTGCACGTAACGCCCTTCGCCCCGCTCAATCACCAACGGCTCCTGATAGTATGGCGCCACGCCGGGAGGCAGCGACGATTGTTGTCGGTCCAGCCAATTCTCCAATGAGCTCGTCCCCTCATGTGTCGAATTTCCCGCACAAAGCGGAAGATAAGATCATCATAGCGTGTTGCCGAGCCAAGCGCGGATAGACAACATGTATAATGTCTTCAAATAATTCTGTAACGAAATGGTGGGGCCGTATGATGACCGTAGCGGACGTCCTAAAACGCGCGCTGTTTCGGGGGGCTCAGATAGCCGCGGGTTCCTCAGGGCTCGATCGTACCGTGCGCTGGGTGCATGTCGGGGAAATTCCTCATCTGGCCCAGTTCCTCCGCGGCGGAGAGCTGATTTTGGCGACCGGCGTGGGGCTTTCGAGCCCCGAGGCTCGCTCCACCTTCATTCAAGGCCTCATCGAATCCCAGGCTGCCGGATTGGTGGTGGAGCTGGGAGCATATCTCCCCGAGATTCCCAGCGACATGGTCCGAACCGCCAATCAGCACCATTTCCCCATTATTGCCTTTAGCCAGCCGGTCCGCTTTTTGGACCTGTCACACGATGTCAACGCCGACATCATCAGCGCTCATTACCAAGTCTTGGAGGAACTCGAATCCTTATCTCTCGCGATCCGCCAGGCGCTCCTCAACACCCGCGGTGCAGAGTCCCTGGTCGAGGCGCTCTACGTCGTCGCTCGCCAGCCGGTGTGGTATCGCTCCCGCAGAGAGGACCATCCAGACGTCCTCTGTGGGGTGTGGCCGGAGCTTCCACCACCGCCGTCCACGATTCAACTCAGCCCGGTTCTGGAACATCGCCAAGCCCGGGTTTGGGCTCGACAGACAGTGATGGTGTTTGATGCACCGGTCGGGGATTTATACGTTCTGGAGTCGGCACCGGAGCTCGACGAACGCCTATACTTAGCCATGGACAGAGTCAGCGCGGCTCTGGCGCAGGAATTCATCCGCGTAGATTCATGGGATAAAACCCGGCGCCGAGATCAGGAAGTGCTGCTGGATGCCCTCTTATTTCAAGAACCCATGCCCGCCAGCACCGTCACCCGTTTCAATACCCGTTACGGCTTGCCTGGCTCCAAGCGCCTGCGCACCGGGGTTTTTGATGTCGAGGCTGGGACCTGGCTGGCTCGGCAAGCCAGGCGCTTGGGCCCCGATCAGGAGCTTTTATATCTCGCCGCATCCGATCGGCTGGTGGCCGTGTTAATCGCCCCGTCGAGCCATCACCTGGCCCTGTTGAAAACCCTCGCCAGTTCCCTCCCGAAGAGCCCGGCTCTGCACACGGGTTGGTCCCAGCCCCGGGACGACGCCGCCACTATCAAAGATGCGCTCTCAGAGGCGCACCATGCCTGGATAGTGGCGCATCTGCCTAACCAGTCTGCCTGGTGCGACTATGGCCAGATCGGACTCTACCGCTGGATCCTGGCCACGCCCAAAGTGGATTTGGATCGGCTCCTGATAAATCCCGAATTAGGTCCTTTGCTGGCCCTCCCTGAGCATCAGCGCCGGCCACTCTTGGAGACGCTGGAGGCAGTCACCGCTCATCCCGGGTCCAAGTCTTCGGCTGCCCAGTCTTTGGGAATCCATCGCCAGACCTTGTACGCCAGACTGAACCGCCTGGAAGCCTTGCTAGGCTCGGACTGGAACTCTGCCAGCCGGCACAGCGCCATCCAGGCGGCCCTGTTGGCCCGACATTTTGTCGAGACCGGGTGGGACGGCTAGTTTGCGGGCTGAAAGGGGATTACCCGGCCTGTGTCCACGTCGAAGATGCAGCCTGCAATCGCTGTGTCCTGGTGGATCCAGGGACTTTCACGCAGCTTCGCCAGGTCCTCCCGCAGTCCCCCTTCCAAAGACACCAAGGGCAGAAAGTCCATCGCTTCGGCCCCCGCCCGCGGGGCCTTCAGAGAGGCTGGGTCGAAACCCAGCATACCGCAGCGTGTGTGCATCATCAGCAGAATCGCCCGCGTGCCCAACGCTCCTTGCGAGACAGCCAACGATCGAATGACATCCTCCGATACGCGTCCGCCCGCGTTGCGCATCACGTGTGCCTGCCCTAACTGCAGGCCGAATACGGCCACGGGATCAATCCGTGCATCCATGCACGTCACAATCGCCAAGTGCTGTGACGGCGCCCCCGCCGTTGGAATCGACGGCGACCCCGCCGCATAGTGCTCCGAAGCCTTCCATAACTGTTGCCAATTCACATGCTGTCCTCCTTTTAACCCGCTAAACCGCCACCATCTACGACGATATTGGCACCCGTCACCCACACCGAAAGGTCCGACGCCAGAAACAAAACCGCGTCGGCAATATCGCGCGGCTGGCCCAGACGGGCCAAGGGCCGGTCTTTCGAATCCGACTCAAATAGAGCCCAAGGTTGGCCCAGTTCTCGCGCCTCCTGGCGCAACATGCCGGTATCCGTGTCGCCTGGGCTTACCGAGTTGACCCGAATACCGTTTGGCCCATGGTCAATCGCCATGGCCCGCGTCATGTTAATCACGGCCGCTTTGGAGGCACAATACACCACCGCCTCGGCTCCGCCGGTCACCCCCCAGCCCGACCCGGTATTGATAATGCTGCCGCGACCGGCTGTCTCTTGCATGACCGGAATGGCGGCTCGACTCATGAGAAATATGGACTTGACGTTTACGGCCATCACCCGGTCCCAGTCCTCCTCGCTCAGGGTCAGCACCGTGCGCCGGCGAATAATTCCCGCATTGTTAAATAAGATGTCCAGGCGCCCAAATCGCTCCACAACTCGTTTGACGGCACTCTGGACATGACGATCCAAGCTGACATCACCCACGATGAGAGCCGCTTCGCCTCCCACCTGGTGCAGTCGCTCCACGGTCTCCCGGCCGCCGGCCTCATCGAGGTCCACCACCGCCACCCGAGCCCCAGCCTCGGCCAGCCGGACCGCCGCAGCACGGCCGATTCCCGATGCCCCCCCGGTCACCAATGCAACCCGGCCCTCCAGCGAAATGCCGACTGACATAACATCCCTCCCCGTCCGACGATACCATAGGCCGAGCGTCCCCGAAATCTCCGTGGCACTGGCTGTCTTGAAGGAAACTGCACATCCTATCGCGAAGCTCCACAGCACACGTTTTTGACATCATGCGTCCGCAGAGGGGGATCTCTTGTGAAGGATTTGTCCTATTGTCGTCAACAGTTTCCCAGTGTGGCGAGACTGGGGCCAGACGGCCAACCGCTGGTGTACTTGGATGGGCCCGGGGGCACTCAGGTGCCAGCCTCAGTGATTCAGGCTATCGGGGACTACTACGCCAACCGCAACAGCAACACGCACGGGCAGTTCGTGACCAGCCAAGAAAGCGATGCCATGATTTGGGAAGCGCGGGCCCACATGGCGGCCATGCTGGGCGCTCACGACCCCAGCACCATCTCATTTGGCCAAAACATGACCACCCTCAACTTTTTGCTCAGCCAGGCTGTCGGCCGCATCCTCAAGCCCGGCGATGAAGTGATTGTGACGGATCTTGACCACGACTCCAACGTGGCGCCTTGGCTGACCCTGCAAGACCGCGGGGTGGTGATTCGGCGCGTACCGGTAACAGCCACCGCGGAACTAGATATGGACGCGTTCCGTTCCCTCATGACGGAAAAAACCCGCTTGGTAGCGGTGGGGTGGGCCTCCAACGCGGTCGGCACAGTCAATCCCCTGGCGGAAATCCGCCAACTGACCGCCGCCCAGGGCGCGTGGATGCTGGTTGACGCCGTGCATTGGGCGCCCCACGGCGTCATTGATGTGGAGCAATTGAAGCCAGACTTTTTGTTGTGCTCAGTATACAAATTCTTCGGTCCCCACGTCGGAGTGCTCTACACCCGGCCGGGACTGATGGAAGCCCTGCCCACCCTGCGGGTTCGGCCCCAAAGTGAGTCTGCGCCAGAACGCATGGAGACAGGCACCTTGAATCATGCGGCACTGGCCGGCACGATTGCCGCCGTGGAGTTTTTGGCCAGCTTTGCCGATGCGCCCAGCGACACACTTCGGAACCGCCTGCGCCAAGGCATGACCCATGTCTATCATTATGAGCACGAGCTCGCAGCCAAGTTGTATCGCGGATTGTCGGGACTTCCCAACCTCAAGATTTGGGGTCCCCCGGTCGGAGCCCAGGACCGAGCCCCAACCATCAGCTTTACTGTCGCTCAACAGTCATCCGAGACCATCGCGCGCCGTTTGGGTGAGCGCGGTATTCTGGCGTGGGACGGCGACTTCTACGCCATGACAGTCGTAGACCAACTGGGGCTCCGCGATCAAGGCGGTCTGTTGCGCCTGGGATTAGCCCCCTATAACACGGCCCACGAAGTGGAGCGCACTATCCATACCGTGGAGAACATCCTCCATGGATAGCCCTCCCCGCTTGGCGGTGGTGATTGGTGGTACGTCGGGCATCGGCCTCGCCATCGCCGGGCGGCTCATGGAAGACGGATGCGATGTGGTCATTACCGGACGGAATGCCGAGCGGGGGCGTGATACCGCCCACTCCCTGTCGCAGGCTAACCCCGGCCAAAGCGTCCAGTTTCATGCCCTCGATGTTCGCGATGCGGCCCATGATGGCGATTGGCCCACAATCCTGGACACTCGGCCCATCGACACCCTCGTCCTCTCGGCCGCGTTCGGCCGTCAGTCATGGGTCACGGAGACCCCTCCCGACGTATTTTTGGACATGCTCCACGTTAATGTGGCCGCACCCTTGCGGCTCATTCAAGCGCTGCGGGGCCACATGGCCTCCCCGAGCAGTGTTGTGCTCATATCATCCGACGCCGGGGTTGAGGGCGAGCAGAACTTGGGCGCCTACTCCGTGACTAAGGCGGCTGTGAACATGTTGGGCCGCATGATGGCCTTAGACTTGGCCCGGGACAACATTCGCGTCAACGTGGTGTGCCCTGGCGACACGGTGCCTGGCATGCGCTACTTGCTGCGGCCCGGCGAATCACAGCGATCGGAACACGATTATTTGAGTTGGCCCCTTCCGCCGCGGGGACGGCTGGGACAGGCCCGGGATACGGCCGAACTGGTGGCCTTTCTAGCTTCGCCGCGCGCCGATTTCATGACCGGCACCGTCACATTGGTGGATGGCGGATCGCGTGCCGGCCGTCCTGATCCCTCACCCCATAACTAAATCGTTTCACCGCCGTCGATGGTGAGGCATTGTCCGGTGATGTAGCATGCCTCGTCACTGGCCAAAAACATAAACAAGCCCGCCACCTCATCGGGGTCGGCGTGCCTCTTGAGAGGCAGGCTTTGGTTGACTGCTTCCAACATCTCGTCCGTATATTCCCGCCGTTGCATGGGCGTCAACACATAGCCGGGACAGACGGCGTTGGCCAGAATGTGGGGGGCATACTCCGCAGCGAGGGTCTTCATGAGCAGGATCACGCCTGCCTTGCTGGCATTATAGTCGGCGTAGTTGGCATGACCGTGATAGCCGTTGGTGGATGCGGTCAGTAAAATGCGTCCCTGTCCCTGGACCTGCATGCGCCGTACGGCCTCTCGGCTGGTCAGAAAAGCCCCTGTCAGATTCACTCCCAGCACCGCGTTCCACTCGTCCAGGGTAATTTCTTCAAAACGATGACGGAGACTAATTCCGGCGTTGGCAATCAAGATATCGGGGCCGCCCCAAGCCTCATCTACGCGGCGGAAAGCCGCTTGCACCTCGCTCTCGCAACTCACGTCCGCCTGAAGCGGCAACACGCCGGGGTAGCGCTGGGCCACTTTCGCTAGAGCAGCACCGTCCCGGTCCAGGGCCGCGACCCGAGCCCCGGCTCGGAAAAACCGTTCCAGCACGGCCGAGCCAATACCGCTGGCCGCGCCGGTAATGACCACCCGGCGTTCATGTAGTTCGGGATACTGCGCCATCTTCATTCCCCTCCTTCACCCCGTCTAAGACCAAGTCATGGAGAGCCCGGTCTGCCACCGTCTGGGTCGTGCGCGCCGGAGAATACCGGGCCGGAGACCTTCGAACCACTCCCCGTCCGCCATCGGCCTCCATCAGGAGCTGTCCGGGTTGGACCGCTCATGAAATCGCCATCTCCTCCAATCGCTCCTGCATGATGTCTGCCGCTTGCCGCCACTCCTCAGGCTCCCCGAGCGAGGCCCAGTGGCGACCGAACAACGCTTCTTGGGCCTCCTGACACGCGGCAGTAAACCACACCCGGCCCGCCTCGATGCGGTCAATTCCGTCATGGCGAGCTGCCTCTTGGTTAATTGTGATCGCCGCTTCCAGCGTCGTGCCGGGCGGAGCCAAGACCTCGACTTGACCCTTCCCCAGTCGTGTCGGGTATCCCCCTGGAAGTCCCAAAGGCCCCGGAATATGTAACACCCGGGAGGTATCCGAAAACAAAGCCTCGAGGGTGCGGATACAAGACACCGCGGTCCATTGATGACTTCTCGTCCCGCTAGGCCACTCAAACGGAAGCCCCAGGTCCTCTCTGACCCATTGTGCGTCCTTTTGGACGGAGAGGTAGTACGGGGGCAAGGGGCGGCTTCCGAACAACGCCGATTCCACGCTGTGATGGGCTGCCATCCGCACCTCCGCGCTCCCCGTCGACTCCACCGCCATCACCAATTCGTCCACGTTGCCAAACCCTAGCACAGCGTCAAGCCCGCGCTGCTTCAAGAGCGGGGCCGTCACGTCCGGATGCGGTGCCACCAGAAGCCACGGCTGAGGCTGTTGATGTTTGAAGAGGTCCGCCCACTGCATTAAAAGATCTGTCTGTAGCGGCAGCCACAGGCCAAATCCGGCTCGCTGCACGAATCCCGCCCAAGGCTGGGGCCATCCGGTCAACTTCCACCAGGTGCGCCGGGTGGCGGTAAAAATGATTGCGTCGGGATGCTCCGACGCGATCCACTGCTGGGCTTCAAAAGCCGTTGGATCGCTCACCCACCATGCCGCCATCCGAGCCCCCAGGCCCAATCCGTGGCTGGTCATCCGCGCCATGTGGACAATTTCTTGAACCCGCTCTCGAGAGCGCCCAGCAATCGTCAGTCGATCGCGAGCACCCAGGCGGGCGGCCAATAGATAACTGATGCGTTCACCCAGATCACCGGGACCATACAGCAAAATATGCATCGGCCTAGTTGGGAACAAACACGGTCTTAATGGCCCCCGTGTGTCCCAGGGCTGCCCTGACGGCGCCCCGGTAGTCTTCTAAGGGGAACTGGTGAGTCACGAGCGATTCCAGAGGCTGTGACATGACACTAAACAATGACAGCACAGCCCGAAAGGTGTCCACGCCCGACTCGCCATATCCGTACGACCCGATAATGCGTACGTGCCGGGACCAAATCGGGGTCCAGTCAATCGCCGCTTGGGCTACCCCGCCCAAGAGCAATACTTGTCCGCCCGCTTTAACAAGGCGGCTGGCTTCGGCAAGGGCGCTTTGCGATCCGGCTGCCACCACAACCACATCAAACCCCCGCGGGTAATATGGCGGGAACCCGGGCAGGGTCGGCACAGGCTCCCCGGTCACCGCTTTGATGGCCGGATCGCGTCGCGTTCCCCCCGCCACACGCTGGGCTCCCATCTGCTGGACTAGGTCCCGTTGGCGCGGGTATCGCGCCACCGCGGTAATCTTCGCGGCCGGATAGAGTTCCGCAATCAGCGCCGTGGACAGAAGGCCCAAGGTCCCCGCCCCAATGATTAGTACCTCCGCAGCCTGACTCCACTCCACCTGTTTCAGGCCCGTGAGGACGATAGCCGCGGGTTCAGTCAGCACCGCCCGCTCATCGGGCATGCCCTCGGGAACAGGCACTAATTGGCTCTGTGGTGCCCACATACGCTGCGACCAGCCACCGGGCACCCGCGCGTGATAGCCCAGCATCAGCCCGGCTCCCATCCCGGGATCACCGCGTCTCAGACAATCATCGCTTTGCCCCAGGGCACACATTTGGCAGGGCGGCAGGCCGCGCGCAGCACAGCTCAACGTCGGCTCCACCGCCACCCGCTGGCCTTCTTGGGTCACTGCCACAATTTCATGTCCCAATACGGCCGGGAACGAGGTCAATGGCCGCATGAACGGGGACGATTGTCCCTTCATAAGAGCCATGTCGGAACCGCAAATGCCGGCCATCTTAGGCTTCAATTCGACCCAACCCGGAGGCAGCGCGGGCTCCGGGACAACCCCGAGATGCAAGCCCGACGATGCCAAACGGGCCGCCTGACCCGGCAGTGCTCTCTGCGCCGCCAACCGTCCCCATCCCACCCGAAAGTACAGACCCTGGCCGGGTCTCTTTGCTCGTGTATCCGTACCTGTCGCCTCCAACATTCCTATTCGCGACGGGACTCGCCCTTTCCTACTAACCTTTTCGCAATCCCTGGTTTTATCCCTGCGAAAATTTTGTATCATACAAATAAGAGAGGTGATGACATGCGCCTAATGCGCACAGATGTCCCCATTTTTCTCCAACAGCGCGGATCCGGTACCGAGACCCTCTTGATGTTTCATGGCTGGGGTATGACGGGAGAGAGCTGGAGACCCCTGGCACAAAGGCTTTCAGCAGACTGGCAAATGTTAATCCCCGACCTGCGGGGATTTGGCCGATCCGCAAAACCTCCGAACGGATACCACATTAATAATTATTTGGCCGATGCGGTGCGCTTGGCGCAGCGCTTCCACCTACGCCGGATTACCGTGGTAGGTCATTCGTTCGGGGGGACCGGCGCCTTATATCTGGCCGCTCGGCTGCCCCAGCTGGTGTCCAAGGCTGTGGTGTTGAGCACCATACCTGGGGCGAAGTCCCCCGCCGTGGACCCGCGCATACAGCGGCACTTCGCCCGCATCCAGGCCCTGAGCGAGCGCGCTGGCGATCGCCAGTTGGCCACCCTTCTGCATCGCCTGTGGCGGCAGTCACTCGCGCTCCCGCCCAGCCTCGAGATTGAGGATTCGCAGCGTCGAGCCGCTGACGGCGCAGCCCGTCACGCTGTCCTAGCTACGCTGCACACGATCCTGAGCACCGACATCACGCCCTGGCTCGCCCGAATTGGCGTGCCCACCCTGATTGTTCGCGGCCAACTCGATCCCTTGCTGGGGGATGGCCGCGACGGTCTCGAAGCCATTCCGGACGCGGTGCGCGTGACCATGCCGACGGCGGGGCACTATCCGCAGTTGGAAGACCCGGATGGTCTCGCAGCCCATATGCGGCGATTTCTCAAGAACCTATAGCCTTGTCCCCTGCGGCCTGACCAGACCTTGGCCGTCCCGTGCCTCGAACCAGCGAACTCAGTCCAGCCAGCACCAGCATCCCGATGGAAAGATACAACGCCAGGTGCAGACCCGACACGAAGGTAGCTTCGGTCGCGGGTGTCAGGTGCGTCGTGCCCACAAATATGGCAAACGCCAAGCCGCGGGGAATGCGGGTGGAGGCCATCAGAATGGCCGCCGCAAACGACATCACCATGCCCACATTGGAGAACGTTCTCAGCATGCCGGACGCAATGCCGTATTGCCCTGCAGGCGCGCCTTTCATGACCGCAGCATTGTTGGAGGGAAAGAACCCCCCGGAGCCGATCCCATTAATAATACTCGCCACAATCACCAACGCCAGGGATGTGCGTGTGCCCAACTGCGCATAAACCAGCACGGCTGTAGCCTGCAGTCCCAATCCCAGCGTGGCGGGCAGCACCGATCCCACCCGGTCCGAGAGCCGCCCAGCAAAGGGTCCCACCACACCCCCCACCAGGTATCCGGGTACCAGCAGCAGCGAGGCGCTCAGCGGAGACAAGCCGCGGGCTCCTTGCAGATACATCATGATGAGGAACAGCACCGCGAACCCGCCTAAGCCTTGAAAAAACGACGCCAACAAGGAAGACGTGACAACCTTGATCCGAAACAACCCCAAATGCAAGAGCGGGTCTGACTGCCGCGATTCAACCCACGCAAACCCGGCCAAGAATACCACACCCAAGACCAAGAGGGCGGCATCTCCGCGGTCCCATCCGGCAGATGACAGACGCGTCATGGCCAAGAGAATGCTGGCCAGCCCCATACCGAGGGTGACCAGTCCGCCCACATCCAAATGGTGAGGCTTGGGCGTAAGGTGTTCCTTCAGGGAATACAACGCCAAACCCAAAGCGATGCCGCCAATGGGCACATTGATAAAGAAAATCCAGCGCCAGGAGAAGTAGGTGGTGATGAAACCTCCCAGCAGGATGCCCAAAATAGCCCCTAAGTTCCATCCAATCGAGTTGTATCCGTAAGCACGTCCGCGGGTCTCCGCGGGAAAGACGTCGGCAATAACGGCCCCGCTGTTGGCGCTAACCAAGGCGCCGCCGATTCCCTGCACCACGCGGGCCAACACCAGCACCACCCACCCATCGGACAAGCCGCACCACACCGAGCCCGCCACGAACACCACAAAGCCCAACTCATACATCCGCACCCGTCCAAACATGTCTCCCAGACGTCCCACCTGGGTGGCAAGCAAGGTAATCACGAGCAAGTAGGCCATGACGATCCACACCACGGTGCTGAGGCCTGCGTGCAATGATCGCATCATGGTCGGCAGCGCCAAGACCACAATGGTGCTGTCCACCGCGGTAATAAGCACGCCAATGACGATCACGGCCAAGGCTAAGTTCGGTCTTACAGTTCGATCTTTTGTCACGACAGGTCATCCTTCTCCGAATCTGATTGCGGTCGATAGCGATCGCGTGGGGACCAGCAGTTAAACTTCCAGCGCGGCTGGGTCCGATATCCCAACCGGCTGCAGGTGAATTCACCAGGACCCGTATGTTTAATCCACTGACAGGTCGCGCAGAAATGCACGTCGCGCGTCTCGTACCGTCCCATCTCTCCGTCTGCCTCCCTTTCGGTCTGCCTCCATTGTAGCGGTCGCAGCGATATGCCTAAACCGGCGGGAACGATATTTTGATTTTTGCACTTTATTCATTGATGACTTAACATTGTTCATGTTACATTTACATAAGCAAGGAGGTTTGACGAGATGGCCGAGTTCATCAGCACGTGTCCCAGCTGCCGTCACGCCCTCGACGTGACCGAGCTTTCCTGCCCCCACTGCCACATTCAAATTCGGGGCCGCTTTCAGGGACATCCGAGTCTTACCATGACGGAAGAACAGCTCAGTTTTCTTAGGCTGTTTGTGCTCAGCCGCGGAAACTTGCGCGAAATTGAACGCGTTCTCGGCATTTCCTATCCGACCGTGCGCAACAAGCTGGACGATTTGGTCGAGGCGTTCCAGCATACGCCCGGCCCCATGCCCAGTCCATCGAGCCCCGCCAGCCGTCGGTCGCTCCTCGAAGATGTCGCAGCCGGTCGGGTTCAGGTCAAGGATGCCCTGGCTTTGTTAAGTCAGCGGCCGAAGGAGGAATCCTCTGATGACGGAAACAGTTGAAATTGAAGTCAAGCGTGGGTCGCTCACCCTGAAGCCCAGCGAAGACCAGGACGCCCGAGTGGAATCCGATCCCCCGGTCGAGCCCCGGATAACCGCCAACACTTTCTCGATTAGCACCAAACACCTGTCCGGAGATGTGCACGTGACAGTGTATATTCCCAAGAACTGCCGGCGGCTGGAGGCGTCCTTGGGCCGCGGACCGGCCTCCGCCGAGGATATTTCTGCCGACCGGGCCGAGTTAAATCTAGGTCTAGGCTCCCTGGACGCCCGGAACCTCATGGGCCAATGGGATATCAATCTGGGCAAAGGCGATGGCCGTGTGAGCGGTGGAGATGGCAAATTCGACCTCAATCTTGGCATGGGACGCTTGGACATGAATGACGTCAGCGGCACGGCCGACATCAACAGCGGTATGGGCCCCGTGCACGCGGCGAATTGCCGGGGCACGTTTGAGGTCAACTGTGGCAAAGGGTCGGTCGGTTGGACGGGTGCGCAGGGCAACTTGGAAATTAATGCGGGCATGGGCGACGTGCTCATATCGGACAGCCGAGGCGACCGCTTGGCCGTCAATGCCGGCCTTGGCAAAGTCTCCCTGAAGAACGACCGCTGGCACAAGGCGGCACTCGACGTCGGCCTGGGCGAAGTCTCCACCCAGGGAGAGTTTGATGACCTGACCGTCCATGTGAAAACGCGCGGCGCCATCACTGTCGAGATCCCGGAACACCGGGGCGCGCGCGTGGAAGCCAGCACAGAGCACGGCCGCATCATCTCCCACATGAACCTCATTCCCGTCGGTCATGCCGGCCCGCAACGCGGCCAGCGGCTGGTCGGGGTAACCGGAGACGGCGCGGGCCGGATTGTTTTGGAAACCCGGCGCGGCAATGTCACGCTCTCGCAGTATCCGAGCGATGGCAAGCCTGCTGACGTCTCCGAGCCCGTTCAAGACCCACGCACCGTCATCTTGGAGCAGCTGCGACAGGGAGAAATTACGGTGGAAGAAGCCGAATCTCTGTTAAACGCGCTCGATTAGTTCCGTACAGCCGGAGGGCCGGCATACCGGCCCTCTGTTGCTAGCTGGTCACCATCTCTCCACCATTCGGATGGACAACCTGTCCGGTCATGTATGAGGCGTCATCGGAGGCAAGAAACACATAGCTGGGAGCGATTTCCTCCGGCTGGCCTGGGCGCCCCAGGGGCGTTGTGCTCCCGAAGGTGTGAACCGTCTTGGCATCGAAGGTGGATGGAATCAAAGGAGTCCAAATGGGACCTGGCGCCACCGCGTTCACGCGGATGCCTTGGGAAGCCAGGTTCAGGGCCAAACTGCGGGTAAAGGTCACAATGGCCCCCTTGGTGGCTGAATAGTCCAAGAGCTCTTTATTGCCTTTGTAGGCTGTCACCGAGGCTGTATTCACGATGGCGGCACCCTTGTTCAGGTGGGGCAGAGCGGCTTGCGTTAAGAAGAAAAGCCCAAAGACGTTGGTTTCAAAGGTGCGCCTCAACTGATCTTCGGATATATCCTCGAGCGACTTTTGCGGATGCTGCTCGCCCGCATTATTGACCAGCACGTCAATTTGGCCCCAGCGGTTCATCACCTGCTGGACGACCTCGTGACAAAAGGCCCTCTCGCCCACGTCTCCGCGAAGCAGAAGGCACTCCCGGCCTTCCTGTTCCACCAACACTTGACTATCCTTAGCGTCGTGATCCTCATTGAGGTAGACAATAGCCACGTCAGCTCCCTCTTTGGCAAAGAAGTTGGCGACGGCACGGCCGATACCGCTGTCCGCACCGGTGACGATGGCCTTTTTGCCTTGAAGCTTGCCGGACCCCCGATACTGATGGTCCACTTCCTTCGGCTGCGGACGCATCAGTTCCTCCAGCCCCGGCTCGCGTGACTGATGCTGTGCGGGCAGAGTGGGACTCTTCGTCGACGACATGATACCCCTCCTATTCCAAACTGGCCCTAGTGTGAATCGCCCCTGGTGCCCCTAGCCCTGAAAAATCCTTCATCGGCTGGAGATTTTTCCCCATTCCGTAGACGGGCCTCTCGAAAGCTGGTAGCGTCTAGTCATCTTCCAGGGAGGGTGACAATCATGCGGATACTTATTTCTGTCGATATGGAAGGTATTGCGGGCGTCACAGGCCGTGCCGAAGTCACGACTGGTACCAGCGATTATGAGCGGTTCCGCCATCTCATGACCGCCGAAGCCAATGCCGCCATTCAGGGGGCTTTCGACGGGGGCGCCGACTCTGTCGTCGTCAATGACTCCCACGGGGGCATGCGCAATCTGTTGTACGAGGAATTGGACGACCGTGCCGAACTGATTTCCGGCCACAACAAGGTGCTCACCATGGTGGAAGGCGGTCAAGACGCGGACGGAGCTCTCTTTATCGGCTATCATGCCCGGGCCGGCTCCCTCCGCGGCGTCATGGACCACACGATTTCCAGCCTGCAAGTGCACAACTGGTTCATGAACGGCATCGCCGTGAGCGAAGCGGAGATTAATGCAGCCCTTTTAAGCCATTTTGGCGTTCCGGTGTTATTGGTCAGCGGAGACAACCAAATTGCCGCCCAAGTGGAGGACCGGCTGCCGGGCACCCGCACCGTGATTGTGAAATACGGTTTGGATCACCGCGCCGCACGGTCTCTACCCCGCACAAGCGTGTGGAAAATGATACGGGAGGCTAGTCAACTAGCGGTCCAGGGGCCTCGTCCGGAGGTTCGTGCCCTGGTTGGCCCAGTCACTTTTCGCCTAGAATTCACCCGCAGCTTCTATGCCGAGATCGCGGCCCTTATGCCGTCCGTAAAGCGGATCGACGGACGCACCATCGAAGTGCAGGGAAGAGACGTCATCGAAGCCTGGCGCTGGGCGTCGAGCGCCCTGCGGCTGGGCTCCACGGGCGACAACTAGCCGGGCTGGGACAATTCCCCATAGCGAAAGCAGGTGGTGAGGTGATCCATAACCAGACCTACCGCCTGCAAGTAGCTGTAACAGATGACGGGTCCTACGAACTGAAATCCCCGTCTCCTCAAGTCGCGGCTCAGGCGCTGGGACAGCGCATCCTCAGCCGGCACCTCCTGATCCCGGTGGTAACGATGCACAACCGGCGTTCCGCCGATTTGGTCGAAGAGGTAACGATTGAAGCCGTTAAACTCCTCCTCGACCCTTAAGAAGGCTCGCGCGTTGATGGAGGCACTGGCAATTTTGGCGCGGTTGCGGATAATGCCGGGATTCTCCAGCAACATCTGTTCCCGTTCCGGCGTCCAGGCCGCCAGTTTGTCAGGCTCGAACCCCTCGAACGCCTCCCGATAGGCATCGCGGCGTTTCAAAATGCTGAGCCAGGACAGTCCCGCCTGCGCGCCTTCGAGCATCAGAAACTCAAACAAGTGTTCTCGGTCGGCGCGCCACACACCCCACTCCAAATCGTGGTACGATTCCAAGAGCGGGTGCCCATAAGCCCATCCGCATTTCTGATTCATGACACATCACCTGTCCTAATTATGCCAGAGCCCCGCCGACCGGGGCTAGAAGGAGCGGCGCATGGAACCCTGGGAGAGAAAACTAATGGATGCAGCGGTGCGGGATCGCATTGTCTCTTATGTGGTCGGGGTGGTGTTGCGGCAGGAATCCCGCATTCTCTTATTGAAGCGCCGTGAGGACGACTATCTGCCCAATATGTGGGAGATTCCCGGCGGGCATGTGGATCCGGGCGAAACCCTCGTCAGCGCCCTCGACCGGGAACTGCTTGAGGAGACCGGGCTCTTGCGGCAACACATCCGCAGCTATCTCGGATATTTTGACTATCACGGAGAATTCGGACCTACCCGGGAGTGGAACTTCGAAGTCAGTGCAGAACCCGCGCGAGGCATCCGCCATCCAGAACATGTAGATTACCGATGGGCTCTCCCCGAGGAATGGCGTGAGCTCCCTATGACGCCTGAAATGCGCCAGGTGCTTGAGCACCTCGCCAACCCTCCCCGTTAGGAAGCGCGGCGCGACTGTGCGCTCCGCTCCATTGACAGGGTGAATCCCAGACCCAGCAGGCCGAAGCACGCCCCGATCACCATGACCCACAGAAATGCCAGGCTGAAGGACGTTCCCGAGCGCAACATACCGCGCAATAGGTGGAACACCGAGCTTCCCAGCGTCGTGCCGGCCACCATGCCCACGTACCGTGCCGTGGCCAGGGTTCCCGATGCCGCGCCCTGCTTTTCCGCCGGGGCCGCCTTCATAATCGCGGCGTTGTTGGGTGCGGCGAATAGTCCCGTCCCTGCCCCCATCAACACTAATCCAGCCACGAGCCACACATCGGCCGTCTGCCGCCATCCGGCGGCCGCGGCCAAGGAGGCCAATCCCAGTACGTTGGCTGCCATTCCCAGCGAGGCCAGGCCGCGCGCTCCCCAGCGGTCCGACATCCGTCCCGCCCACGGCGCCAATACCATCATGAACGCTGGCATGATGGTCAGCACCAATCCAATTCGGCCCACCGTCCATCCCTGAACGCGGGATAGGTAGAAGGGCAGGAGAAACAAAGCGACAAAGAAGCACAAGTAATTAATCATGGCTCCCAAGGTACCGTACCCGTAATTCCGTGTCCGAAACAGCCGTAGGTCAATGAGAGGATCCACCACGTGCTGCTGGCGCCGGATAAACCACACGCCACTCACCATCAGTACGGGCACCAGAACCGCTATGAAGGTCCAAAAGCGGCTTAGGTAAGCGCTTGGGTTCATTAACAGAGTCAACGAAACCATGGCGCCCATGAACGTGACGCTGCCGATGCTGTCAAAGCGCTGAGACGACCCGCGATCCCCGCCGGGAACGAAAGCCAACGCCATGATAGATCCGGCCACGGCGATTGGCACCGCCATCCAAAAGATCGCCGGCCAGCCCGCGATTTGCGCCAACCACCCGCCGAAGATGGGCCCGATGGCTAGACCAAAATAGGTCATGAGTGCCTGCCACCCTAGGGCTGCTCCACGCTCTTCCACAGGAAACGCGGCGGTCAAGACCGCGGGTCCCGCGGACAATAACAAGGCGCCTGCCACCGCCGTGACGGCTCGAGCCGCCAGCAGTGCCGCAAGACTATGGCTCAAGGCGGCACCAGCCGACGCAAGACCGAACAACCCAAACCCGCCCGCTGTGATTAGGCGCCGATCGGCTAAGTCGGTAAGGCGTCCAGCGGGCAAGAGCAGCACAATTAAGACCACCAGATAGACCAGGTTAATCCAGGAAGCCAGCCCGATGGACAGGTGCAAATGCTGGGCAATCACTGGGAGCACGGTGTTGGTGACGCTGTTGGTCATGCTGGATAATAGCGTGCCGATGCCCATGGTAATGAGGATGCCAAGGTTTCGAGTGTTTGCCATGATGAGATGCGCCTCTGTTCCGAATCAATTCGCCCCACCAGCATACCGTACAGCGGACCTTCGGTCTCTGACAAAAAAAGCCGACCCTCTAGGGGACGGCCTGAGTGTGCCTAATCGCCGCACTCTTAACCCACAGCCTCCGAGATCTCCGCAGTAGCCGACTCCTCCGCCAGCGAGAAACCACGGCTTTGAAAATATCGGCTGCCTCGAGCCCAGTATATCGCCATCGGCACTAGTCCCAGCGCCATGGACCCAAACCCCACCCAAAGGGTCGTGCCTGACAAACTGCCGACCACTTCAACCAATATCCAAAACATGAACACGGCTCCGACGAAGGGCCACAGTCCGACAAAGAGGAAATTGGCTGCCGACCGAAATATAATGCGGCGATAGGTCAACACTACCGACAGACCCGCCAGTCCATAGTAAATGGCTATTTGCAGACCAATCGCATTGATAGCGTCAGTCATCACCGCGCTCACCGAACCTACAAAGTTAGAGGCCACGAAGAGAGCCACGGAGATAATCCCTACCACAACACTCGCCACCCAGGGCGTCTTCCATACGGGATGGATGCGGGCAAAGCCGCCGGGCAAGGTCCGATCCCGCCCCATCGCGAAGAGCGAGCGCGTGACCTGAATCAAGGTGGTTTCCAACGTGGCGATGGTCGAGAGCATCACGGCAAACGTCAACAACCGCCCGCCCAGCCCCGGCCAGATGGCTTGGCCCAAGACTGTCAGCACGTTGGCGCTGTTGGCACTGATGACATGTCCCGGAAGCGTAACGTTGGTGGCTACAGTAAATACTTGGAAGAGCAAAAATACAATCACCACGCCCCACAAACCGCCCCGGCCCGGCGTACGCATCGCGTTCTTGGTTTCTTCATTGAGGTTGGCGCTCACATCCCAGCCCCAATAGTAAAAAGCTGCGACCAAAGCCCCGGAGGCAAATCCAGACAACCCGTGGAATCCTCCGAAACCAAACCAAGCCCATGAAAACGGAATACGGCCGCCATGGGCTGCATGCACTATGGCCAAAACCGCGAAGAGCAGCAATATGGCAATCTCAATGGAAGACATGATCCACTGCACGCGGGCCGTAATCCGGATCCCGATCATGACCATAGCAGCCATGAGCAGGAACCAAAATGCCCCCACAATGGTCACTAAGAGCGTATTGTTCGACCAGGCGCTGTGGAACAGGCCTAACGTCACCGACCCGGCCGGCAACGATCCCGCCACCATGAAGATGGTCGCCGACACCAACAACGCCCATCCCGCGATGTATCCAAAAATGGGATGGATAGCACGGGCAACCCAAGCGTAACTGGCACCCGCATTGGCTTCCGTGCGGCCTAAATAAGAAAACGCCCAGGCAATCCCGAACATCGGGATTCCGCACCACAAAAGGGCCGCCGGCCCCATGAGTCCCACGGCGCCCACCAGCACAGCGGTTGACGCGGCGATGGAATAGGCGGGAGCACTGCCCGCAATCGCCATAATGATTGAGTCAAATCCGCCGAGCACATTGGCATCCAGCGATTTGACCTCGGTGTCCTGCATATTAATCCGTCCCTCCACATCAAAAATACGTGCGACAACGCCGGACCCTCACCCCGCGTAAAGGTCTCATTCCCCCTTCGAGAGTGGCCGCCGCACCCGTCTTCCTCCTGGTGCCGCCCGCATCGGCCGGGCGTGTGGAGAGCTTGTCGAAAACGGTCGCAGGACAGCATAGCGGAGAAAGTATACCGTGTCCAAAGTCAGTCGTCGATATTTTTTTCGGGAACAAATATGGAGGCAGAATCTGCAGCATTCAGCGGGTCCGAGTGAGGTCCCAAAGCCGCCTGGCGAGCGCCAAATCATAAAACGCCGCGCCCACGCTTTTCATTAGCGTAACGCCGTGCTGGGGAGCTAATAGCGGCTCCCATAAAAATTGGATGCGGCCGGTCGTGGGTTCCATGCCGTCCAGCACAAATTCGCCCGCCTCGCGAACAGCCGTCTCTGAATCGGCGACCAGACGGGCCTGGGCTATGACGTCTCCCCCGATTTCCCGGGCATGCGGCTGGTATGATCCCATGGCGTTAATGAGGACGTCCTCTCCCAGCCCCGAAACGATTAAGGGCTCTGGGCTTCCCGTCAGCGTTGTCACGACGTCGACATGGCCTACCGCATCCGACAGCCTGGCGGCCACTCGGATGGTCACACCGGTCATCCAGTCGGTATCTTTCAGCCGGTCGGCTAAGATTTGGGCTTTCCCCGGCGTGCGATTCCAGATGGTGAGGTGCGTCATGCCGCCCAGATCTGCCAACGCGCGGGCATGGAAAAAAGCCTCGTATCCCGCACCCACCAGCAGGTGGCGGGCGCGATTCAAGGCCAGTCGCTGAGTCGCGTAGGCAGCGATGGCGGCCGTACGCATGCCTGTGAACCAAGCGCCATCAGCCATCGCCAGCAGCCGGCCGGTGGACAGCTCAGACAACGCCACATGCCCTGATAAACCGGGCAGGGCCCGCCGAATGTTGTCCGGCCTCATAAACAAGGTCTTCTGCAGGGCCAAGTCGGACTCTGGGTCGTCAACCACCATCACCAGGGCGGTCCCACCTGCACCCGAGTAATGCCAGCGCACACTCGCATCCACGCCGTGGGGTCGGGCTAACGCGTCGGACAGCGCCGCTAGTACGACAGACGGCGGGGCTAGACGGTCAAGCGCCTCCGGATCGAGCCAGATGGGTTCTAAACTCACGAGACAGGCACCGTGGCACTCAACACCACCGAACCCATCCATTCGCCGCCCCATGACGCCTGTTCAGTACATACGACAATCTGATCTCCCGGCTTTAATCCGCCTTTCACCACGAACCAGCCGCGACCACCCTTATAGTGCAACGTTCCTAGGGCCTTGGGACCGACACCATCAATGCGCCACACTTCATAGACCTGGTTCTTGGGCGGCGCAGCCAGGGAACTAATAGTCATGGCTGCGCGGCCGCTGGGCTGCCACACCACCATATGTCCATATCGGTGCCCATAACTGCCCGTTAAGGCGACCAGATCCTTGGTGGCGGCTACAGCTGGGGGGCGCCCGGCGTGCATGGCATGGCCGATACCGACCCCGAATAATAGAGCCGCTGCCACAGCCAAGCCAGCCCAACTCGACGACCAGCGCCGCTGACGGGCTGACGCCACGCGTTTTTCCAACCGACGCAGCACTGCCGGCGGTGGCGGCGAATTCGAAATCCGGAAAATGAGTTCATCGGCCCAAAGGACTCCAGCCCGGGTTAATTCCTGACAGGGTTCACACTGCTTTAAGTGGGCCAAGTAGCGCTCCTGGTCCGGTTGCTCCAACTCGCCGGCCAAAAAACGCAGTGTGAGGGATTCGGCTTCACAGTGCGCCATCCGAATGCGCCTCCTTTTCCAACTGGCGCCGGAGGTGAGCAAGCGCCAACCGCAGTCGACTCTTCACGGTTCCCACCGGCAAATGCAAGACACGAGCCACCCGGTGGGTCGGAAGTCCTTCCGCGTATACCATACGGACAATCTGGCGCTGCTCCGGGGACAATTCCTCCAGCAACTCCTCCATGGCAGTCTCACCAATGAGTGCCGCGATGGCATCCTCGGGATCGCGAACGTTGAGGATTCCCTCGTCGGGAAACAAGACGGACTGATCTTTGCGCTCCGAGGCAAGGTAGTCATAGATCACGTGGCGCGCGATGACCAGAATCCAGGTGTCAACCTCCCCGCGATCCCGATCCCACTTGTCAGCGTGGTACCACACGCGCAGAAAGACCTCCTGTACCACGTCTTCAGCCATGCGGTCATCGTTGAGTCGACGCCGGGCCAACTGGTATACGCCCGGGCTGTACCGATGGTACAACTCTCTGAGCGCGTCCCATTGGCCTCGTTGAATCTGCAGCATCAACTCGGCGAGATTCTCTCGATCGACCCGGCCCGGCACTCGCCATCACCTCTTTCGGGGACATTGTAAGCCATCTGCCGCTGAAGATGCTCGGAAAATTGAATTTTTTTCTAAAGTGATCCGAACGCCGCATCGTCTCGGTATCTACCAGTGAGACAAAACCCGAGGAGCGAAACAGCCATGACAATCACCGAGACGAGCGCAAGACCCCGTCCGAAATGGTCCCCTGATCGGGTCATTGACGCGATTCAGCGCCGCTTCCAGCAAAACTTGCCTTTAAATCCCCAAGCCTTGGCTTCCGAAGATCCGCGACTCTTGGCCGCTGGCCGACGCTACTTCGGATCGTGGCCTCGAGCCTTGATGGCAGCCGGCACGCCGCTCCAGTCGGCCCGGGCCTATGGACCCCGCCACGGTCGCGGATACTGGACTCAAGAATTTATCATTCAGAAAATCATGGAACACGCCCAGGCCGGGCACCCCCTGCATGCACACGCCATGCAAACGCAAGACAACCGCCTGGTATCCGCGGCCACCTATCATTTCGGGTCGTGGGCCAATGCCCTGGTTGCAGCCGGTTATGACGCGGAGTCTATTCGCGCCTCCCGCCGCCATTCGTGCGAGTCTGTCGTCGCAGAGATCCGAGCCCTTATCGAGGAACAAGCCGATCTTCGCGACTGCGCCATCCGCAAGAGCCATCGCCCCCTGTATTGGGCGGCTCAAAAGTACTTCGGCGGTTGGAAACAGGCTCTCAGAGAAGCCCGAATGCCCGCCCCGATCCATGGGCGCCCTTAACTCTTGCGCCATTGGCGTTTGTGCCGCAAGATGGAGAAAAAGTTAATGGGGGCGCGTACGGTTGCCGTCTATTCGCGTTGCGCTGTTGCAGCTCAATCTCACTCAGGGAGTCGAGGCCTCACTGGGATTGACCGAGGTTCTCCTGTCTGAAGCCCAAAACCAAGGATCCGACCTTGTTCTATTCCCAGAATTGTTTCCTCACCCGTGGTTCCCCACCGAAGAAGACTCCCGCCATTTTGCCTTAGCCCAAGCCATCCCCGGGATCCTGTCCCAGCACATGGCCGCCTTGGCCCGCCGTTTTCAGACCACATTGGTGGTGCCCCTATACGAAGACAACGGTTCTCGGCGCTACAACACCACAATTGTCATATCCGACCACGGCGACATTCTCTTTCGCTACCAAAAAAACCACATTCCCTACCACCCCGGCTGGTTTGAAAAATATTACTACGACCCCGGGACCTTGGGTTTCCCCGTGTTCCATTTCCGCGGCGCCACGATTGGAATTCAAACCTGCTGGGACAACCTCTTTCCGGAGGGAACCCGGCTTTTGGCCCTGCAAGGTGCGGATATTGTGCTGGCCCCCCGCGGGACGGGAAACGCAAGTTTGCACCGTTGGCGCACCCAGTTGGCTGGCAACGCACTAGCCAACAACCTCTTCGTGGTCTCCGTTAACCGGATCGGGTTGGAAGGCGGACAGTGGATGTTTGGAGGCGACAGCTTTGCTGTGGGACCCGACGGAAACATGATTGACGCATTGAGTGGAGACAATGAGGTCAGAACCGTCGAACTGGATTTGGGTCAGGTGATGGAAACGCGACGCGAATGGCCATTCTTCTATGACCGGCGCCCTGAGCTCTACCAGCGTTTGGTGAATCGGCGTCCATAAGGAGACCTCGGTGTGAATGCATCCCCCACTATTCCCGGTTGGAAGCTGGTCGCATACAGTGCCAACCAATTGGGCATCAATCTCTTGTGGCAAGCCTTCAACACCGTGGCGGTCTTCTTTTATGTCACGGTGCTCAAAGTGCCCGGGACCGCTCTCTCCACCGCCCTTATCGCTTACGGCATCGTCAACGCCTTTTTGAATTTAGGTGCCGGCTACCTTAGCGACCGCACCCACACTCGTTGGGGACGCCGCATCCCGTACGTGCTCATCGGAAGTCTGCCCTTTGGGGTTGCCTTCTATCTCCTGTTTACCCCGCCCCACTGGGGCTCTGGGGGCCTCATCTATTACTTCTTGGGATTTACCTTTCTGTTTGACCTGTTCTTCACCGTCACAGCCCTCAACGCCACAGCCCTCTATCCAGAAATGTATCGAACACCCCAGCAGCGCTCGTTCGTCGCGGCCCTGCAGCAACTGTTCGGCATTGCCGGTCTCATTCTCGGCGTCGCGCTCTCCAAGTCCTTGGGCGAGACGGTAGGTTGGTCCATCATGGGTCTCACCTTTGGCGTCATCGGCGCCGGCTCTCTCTATGTGTCCATCTTAGGGAGCTTTGAGAATCCGGCCTTCAGCGAGGCGCCGCTGGCATTCCGAGCTGCCCTTCGGGAGACGTTTCGGAACCGACGTTTCGTAACCTTTGTGCTGGCCAGCTTTCTCATCCAACTGGTGACCACCATGCTGACCACCATTTCTTCCTTCTACAGTAAATATGTGGTGCCGTTGTCACCGATTCAGAGCACCATTTTCATGGGTGCCATCTTTATCGTCGCCATTCCCGTGTCGTTCATTTGGGCCCGGGTGTCCCTCCGCATTGGCTCCGCCCGGTCCATGACCCTCAGCACCGCCCTGTGCCTTGTCACCCTGCTCTTGTTTATGGTAGACCGAAGTCCCTTCATGGTGATGGCCACCGGAGCGCTGCTGGGACTATCCATCTCGGGATTTTTGGTACTGCTGAACGTACTGTTGGCTGAGGTGATTGACTACGATGCCCTCATCACGGGCAAGCGGCGGGAAGGTATGTATCTGGGGATGAATGGATTCATTATCCGCATTGGTCTCTCCGTGCAATACGCCATCATGGCGGTGTTCTTCGCGGTGAGCGGATATAATGCCCACCGCGCCGCGCAAACGCTCTCCACTATCTGGGGATTCCGCCTGCTGTTAGGCGCGGTGCCGGCGGCCTTTCTGTTGTTGGCCTTGTGGGCCCTGCGCGCTTACGGGCGAGAATTGCAGAAGACGCAAAAAACCGCCTAACGCCGCCTCCGCGGGGGCCGCCCGCGGCGCCAAGCCCGCAGCAACTGCCATAGGACCAGGAGACCCAGGCATCCTTCAATCCAGTAGGCATCGGGCCACACACGTTGCGCCGCCGCTCCGGCTAGAGCCCATGCCAGTGCCCACGTCAGGGCCAACCGCGCTTGAGACAAGTCCGCCAGACGGTCTAGTTTCCGCATCACCGCGGTTAGTTCCGGCTCCGTTCCCAAGTGACCCTGTTCCAGTAAATCCAGCACGCGGCGCGCTTGACCCGGCACCTTGAACCACCCTGATAGACTTGTCCATCCCGCACCCACGACCCCCTCGACCAGTCCCTGATTGTCTGGTCCCAAGAGCCCGCGGGTCGCCTGGAGTGCCCCGCTCAACCATCCCGGCAGGTCGTCACGCTGCACGGCGGCGATCAGGGGCAGTGCCTCCCGTTTGAGGACGTCGAGCCAGTCAATGTCGGGATTGAGTCCTGACACTAGTCCAAATAACATCCCGATGGCTCGTCCCAGAAACATGTAGCGGGCGGGAAATTGGAGCGGCTCATGGTAAAGGAAATCTTGGAACTGTGCGACCGCTCGATCCATTTCCGCGCCCGGCTCCAAGGGCGTTCCGGACAGGCGCTCCAGCAAAAACTGAACCGCCCCGCGCATCACCCGCACCGGGGTGCCGGGGCGGACAAATCCCAAGTCGTCAATGGCTTTTAACACCATGTCCGTGTCCTTCGCCAAGATGCCCTTTAACAAGGCGCCCACCGCCCGCAGATCGCCGGGAGGTATCTCTCCCACCATGCCAAAGTCTAAGAAAATAACCCGGCCTTCCGGATCGGCGAAAAAGTTTCCAGCGTGTGGATCAATTTGCACAAAGCCGTCCACGGCAATCTGCTTTAAGTATGCGCGAATCAAAATGTCGCCGAGAATCCGAGGCTCCAGCCCCAGATCCTTTATGCCGGCTAAATCCGTTAATTTCACCCCGGTCGCGTAATCCATGGCGAACACGCGCCGACGAGTCAAGGATGCAATGGGAGCAGGCACGCGAACCCGGGGCTCATCGCTAAAGTTGGCGCCAAAGCGTTCCAAGTTGCGCACTTCCTGCTCGTAATTGAGTTCCTGCGCCACCAAGGCTTCAAATTCTTCGAAGAGCCGCACCGCATTAACCCGCCGCCCTACCCGCGTGGTGCGATCCACCACCCGCATCACAACCCGAAGGGCGCCGAGGTCGATGTCCGCCAATCGCTCGATGCCGGGACGCTGAACCTTCACCGCAACCTCGCGCCCATCCAACAAACGCGCGCGATACACCTGCCCCAGTGACGCCGCAGCGACCGGCTCGGTATCGATGCTGGACAGCATCTCCTCGACCGGACGACCCCATTCCCGGATCAGCAACGGCCGCACGTCGGACCAGGGGGCCGCCGGCACCTGGTCTTGCAGCTGCGACAACTCGCGGGTAAACGCGAGCGGCAGCACGTCGGTGCGTGCACTGAGAAACTGACCGACTTTTATAATGAGTCCGCCCAGGCGAAGGGCGGTGTCGCGAAAGCGAACCCCGCCCTCCCGGTAAATGGCTGCTTCGCGCTCCTGAAACGCGACCGCATCCAGACGCCGCCGGGCTGTGTCAATCCGACGGCTGTCCCGCCAGTAGCTCAGGGCCAGCCGAAAGATCGCCAGCGTGCGTGTCAGCCGCGACCTTTCACTCACCCGCCGATCCGTCCGAAGAACTGTCAGGCTTTTGACGCCAGACGTCCCAGGCCTCGTCCATTTTCTCTCGGAACTCCCGCCGCTTGGTGTCAAAGGCCGGATCCTCCTGACGCGCCCGCCACACCCACAAGGACTTCAACCCCAGAGCGGCCAGAATCCAGACCCATAGCGGGGTCCGACGCCGTCTAAACCACATCGCTTCACTCACCTTTCGTCCAACGCTGAATATAGCTTGCCTCATCCACTGCTCCGAATCCCTGCTCCAGATGCTGCCGATACAAGGGCTCGGCGGCTTCCGCCAACGTCGCGTCGAAGCCGCGCTGGCGCGCCAGATCGAGCGCCAATTTCAGATCTTTGTAGCGATTCTCAACGGAGAACCCGGGGTTAAAGTCTTGAGCATTCCATCGATCCAACACCTTTTTGAGTTCGTAGGACTGGGCGGATCCGTAGTTCATCACCGTGGCCAGGTCCTCCACCGCCAGCCCCAGCTCGAGACCCATGCGCACGCCCTCGCTGGCGGCCATCAAGGTCAAACAAGAGACCAAGTTCGCGGTCAATTTGAGCGTTTGACCCTGCCCCACCGGACCCACATGCAGGATGCGCCTTCCCATCTTCTGGAGATAGGGCAAAACGCGCTGATAGGTGTTCGAGGTTCCGCCGGCCATGATGGTTAACGTCGCTTCGCGAGCACCAATGTCACCACCCGTGACGGGCGCATCCATCCATTCCGCCCCGCAGCTAGACACCAGATCCGCCAGGCGGCGCGTTTCCGCAGGCGAGATGGTGGAATGATCGACAACCACTTGACCGGGTCGCAAAGCCTCTAGCAGGCCCTCCGGCCCTTCCGCAACCGCCGACACAGCTCCATCATTGCTTAGCATCAGGAACACAATGTCGCTGGCCTGGACCACCTGAGACGCCGAGGCGGCCCCACGGCATCCCTCTTCGATCAAGGGCGCCATCCGCTCCGGCGTCCGATTCCACACAGCTAGTGGATACTCGTCTGCGAGATGGCGTGCCATTGCCTGACCCATCACACCCAGCCCAATAAAGCCTAAGCGCTCCTCCATGCAGCCTCCCTTGTTATGACGAACTGTCCAAGCCGTCCGTTTCACCCAACCGACGCCAGACGTCCCCATTTTCCATCAATCGGTCTTGCGTCTCCGGCCCCTGGCTTCCCGAGGCGTAGGGATCGGGCTGACCCGTTTTCCATGCCGTCAGGACTGGGTCGACAACTCGCCACGCTTCCTCTACCTCATCATAACGCGGAAAGGGCGTGCGGTCGCCCTGCACCACGGCTAGCAACAACTGCTCATAGGCTGAGTACTCCATCTCATCACGGCGGCGATAGGGGGTGCTGAGCACCCGCGATCGCGTTTTCAGAGTGAGACCGGGATCTTTGGCCCATACCAGCATGTCAATCCGTTCATCGGGCTTCATGCGAAACACCAGCCAGTTCTTGAGTCCTTCACCGAAGAGTCCTCGCGGCACCTCTCGAAGTTCGATGGCAACCTCGGCATAATCCTCGGCCAAGCGCTTGCCGGAGCGCAAATAGAAGGGGGTGCCGCGCCACCGCCAGTTATCGACCTTAAGTTTCAGCGCAGCAAAGGTCTCCGTCCGGGAATCCACAGGAATATGCGGTTCCTGTCGATAGCCCAAAACCTCCGACGAACCCACCCGGCCCGCCGTGTACTGCCCCCGCACCGCGCTCGCATCCAGAGTCGATCCGCTAATCGGCCGCACTGCCCGCAAAACCTCTGTCTTGTGATTGTGCAGCGCTTCCGAGGCCCACACCGCCGGCGGGTCCATCGCCACCAGGGTAAACAACTGCATCAGATGATTCTGCAGCATGTCGCGCAGTGCTCCTGCCTGGTCGTAATATCGCCAGCGGCCCTCCAGCCCTAGTGTCTCACCATAGGTAATTTGGACCGAACGAATATGTTCAGCATCCCAGATAGAGGCCAGAAATCGATTGGTTAAGCGAAACACCAGCAGGTTCTGAGCGGTTTCTTTGCCTAAGAAGTGATCAATGCGGTAGATTTGATCTTCAGACCACCCCTGGTGCAACGCTTCGCGCAGAGACTCGGCGCTGGCCAAATCGTGTCCGAACGGCTTTTCCACAACAAGGCGGCGAAATCCATTGGCCGCGCGATTCAACTGAGCGTCTGCCAGCGCCTGGGCCGCCTGCCCAAACAGGGCTGGAGGCAAGGCCAGATAAAAGATAGCGGATTGGTCTTGGAGCTTCTGAGCCACCGCCCCCAAATCCCGCGCCGAGAGCTCACCCGCTTGATAATCCAGCTGCTCTTTGAACTCACGCCACTTTTCCTCATCGAACTCGTGGACAAACTCCCGAAGCCCTTCCTCCACTCGGTCAAGAAAGATCTTTGGGCTCCAGTCATCCGGCGCATATCCCAGCACTGGACTCTGCCATTTGCCAGCTAAGAACAAACGGAACACGGCCGGCATCAAAAGGCGGTAGGTCAAATCCCCGCTGGCTCCCAAAATCACGAACGTGGGCCGTGCGTCATTGGGGCTCGTCATCGGCATCCCTCCTTAATTGGGTATACCTCATGTTACCAAACTTCGGGGCACCGTTTTGCAGCCCTTGGAGACTCCGCCACCGCCATGCAAAAAGCGGCCCGGTCGAGGGCCGCTGTGGCGCAACGGTGGAATCTCTAACCGGGTACCTGAGAGTAGCCTGGCACGCCGTCGAAAGTATAGAGGTTTTCCGTCTTGATGACATCGAACCCCGCTGAAACTAAGTTTCCCAACAACGACACCACATCCGCGCGGGCCGTCGGTGCTTCTTGACGTGAACGATAGCGAAGACGCCAATGGTCCGTGCAGAATGTCTCCGGAAACCCGTTGGGCCACACCTTGATGCCGCGATTGGTAATCACATCGAGATTCAAAGCACCAGCAGGCACGCTCTCGAGCTTCTCGGCCAGTTGGTCCGGACGTCCCCCATCCCAATCTAAAAAGACATCCACGCCCACCAGTTGCTTAAGCGCTTTGGCGCTCGTCTGTGCTGGGCTTGGAACCGTTTTGGGGGCGTCCTGATAATTCACCGCCTTGAGCGTGGTCGGCTTCTGGCCCAACCGGGCGACGACCGCGTCAGCAAAGGCCGCGGTCCCCACCTTCTCGACGCTGTGACCGCCCGGCCGATAGATGTCAGGGGTGTGGATGCCATCCTCGATGGTCTTGAGCCACGCACTGTGGATGCGGGTGGCCACCTCACTTTGTCCCACATGGACCAGCATCATAACCGCTGCCAACAGCAATCCCGAAGGATTGGCAATGCCTTGGCCCGCGATCGCGGGGGCCGACCCGTGGATGGCTTCGAACATGGCGTAGCGCTCACCGATATTGGCGGAACCCGCCAGTCCGACGGAGCCCGACGTTTCGGCGGTGACGTCCGACAAAATGTCACCGTATAGGTTCGGCATCACCACCACGTCGAAGCTCTCCGGCGTCGTCGCCAGCTTAGCCGCGCCGATGTCCACAATCCATGAATTATGTTCAATCTCGGGATATTCCTGGGCGATGCGGTCAAATGTCTGGTGAAACAGCCCATCGGTCATTTTCATGATGTTGTCCTTCACCAGACAGGTAACCTTTTTCCGGCCATTGGCCCGAGCATAATCGAACGCATAGCGGATAACCCGTTCCGATCCTGGGCGGCTGATAAGCTTCAGACACTGCACCACTTGATCGGTCTGCCGATGTTCAATCCCGGTATACAGGTCCTCTTCGTTTTCCCGGATGATAACGACATCCATCTTCGGGTACTTCGTTTCGACGTAAGGATAATATGACACCGTAGGACGCACGTTCGCGAATAGGTTGAGCGCCGTGCGCATCGTCACGTTGAGGCTCTTATATCCGCCGCCTTGCGGGGTGGTGATGGGGGCTTTCAAAAAAACGCGGGTGCGGGTTAAACTCTCCCAAGCTTTGGGATCCAATCCTGTGACAATACCTCGTTTATAGACGCGTTCGCCGATCTCCACTTCCTCGATGGAGAGTTCGGCACCCGCCGCCTCCAGAATCTCGAGTGTGGCGGCCATGATTTCTGGTCCAATACCGTCGCCATAGGCCACGGTGATGGGCGTCTTAGCCATGATGTCCCTCCCTAGCTGCGCTTATCGTACGGACATCCGGCATCGGCCGGATGTCCGAGGGGCCATCGACTGAGCCGATTGTCGTCTGCCTCATTATAGCAGACCAACAATTGCGGCCAGGGGGTTACTGCAGCCGTCGAAAACAGGTACCATCGCCCTATGGGAACACGTTGGGCAATGCCGAAAGCAATCTGGCTCCTCATCTTGGGTATGGCTGTGCAAAGCGCTGGACTGTCTTTCTTCTGGCCCTTTACCACCATCTACGTGCATACGGTGATGCATCGTTCCCTGACCGCCGCCGGGCTGGTGCTCATGGCCCAAGCTGCCTCCAGCACCCTCGGTTCGACCCTAGGTGGCCACCTCTTCGACCGCGTCGGCGGCCTCAACACGGTGGCCGTGGGCCTCGCCGGCGCCATCCTCTCTCTTGTCGCGCTGTTTTTCGCGCCGTCCTTCTGGCCTTACGCCGTGTTGGTAGGAGTATTCGGGTTCTTCACCGGCGTTGTCGCTCCCGCCATGTACGCCTTTTCGGTCACGGTCTGGCCCGAAGGAGGCCGTCAAGCCTTCAATGCCATTTATGTGGCCCAGAATCTCGGTGTTGCCGCCGGATCGGTGGCGGCCGGAGTCGTGGCCTCCCTTGGGGGACTGCGGTCCACCTTTTTGGCCAACGCCGGTATGTTGACCGCCTTTCTAGCCATTGCGCTCTTCGCCTATCGGGGACCAGCCTTCCGACGCACCGACCATCAGCCTATTGCCGGGCTAGGCAAACAGCGCCGCTCGCGCCCTCCGCTCGTGTGGCCTGCCGCCCTGCTTCTCGTAGGTCTGGTTCTGGATTGGACCGCGTATGCGCAATGGACCACCACCACCTCCAGTTACATTCACCGGGAAGGGTTCTCTCTGCCGCTCTACACGTTGCTCTGGACCATCAACGGAGGAGTCATTCTGCTGGGCCAGCCCCTGTCCATGTGGATAAGCCGCGTGTTGCCGCGTATCAAGAGCCAATTGCTGTTGGGAAACGGGTTCTTCCTGGCCAGCTATGTCGTGCTGATGCTGACCCATCGCTACACGGGTTACGTCGGTGCCATGGTGCTCACCACGCTGGGGGAAATGCTCGTGTGGCCGGGTGTGCCAGCCCAAACCCATCAAATCACTCCAGAGGAGCATGTGGGATTCTACCAGGGGCTGGTGACGGGGGCTGGATCAGCAGGGCGCATGGTTGGCCCCGTGTTGGGCGGCATCCTGTATGCGGACATAAGCCGTTTTTGGCTGTACGCGGTGATGGCGCTCCTCTTCATGGCATCGTCGGCTTTCTATTATGTTCACGATCGCAGCGGATCCAGAACAGGCCTCACGACGGGAGAAGACTGGTCGTCAGCAGGCCCGGCGTGACACTGGAGCCTCAGCGCCAGCACCCGCATCTGCGATAGAACACGCTGGGCCGATTCGCGAGAGATAACCAGACCCAGCTGGGTCCAGCGATCTAACCGCATGCGAAGACTTTCTGCCAGATGTTGGGATTGCAAATCCAATCCTGCGTCTTGGACGAGCCGGCGGAGTGTTTCTTGCACCGGTGTGAACAGTGCGGAATCCACGTCCGCTGGTTGATCGGACAACACATAGGTGAGATATACGATTTGGTTCGACACCGCCTCGTCCGCCTTCACAAACACCGCCTCCTCGTTTCCGTCAAGGTAAACGAGAACTGTTGCTAAAACGTTACGCGCGCTGCTCTTCGGTGGCCCCGTCAAAGTACTTAAGCTGAACTTGGTCCACGGGCACTGGCCGCTCATAATAGAATCCCTGGGCAACGTCGCAGCCGATGTTAAGAAGGATTTCAGCCTGCCGACGACTCTCCACGCCCTCTGCTACCACACCCAGGTGCAAACTTTGGGCCACCGCCACAATGGCACGGCCAATGCCGTCACTCGCTTCCAGATCCGCCACGAAGCTGCGGTCAATCTTAATCCGGCTCACGGGCAGGTTCTTGAGATAATTCAGGGATGAATACCCCACCCCGAAATCGTCGATGGCCACGCCCACCCCTGCCCGGCGCAGGTCCGTCAAACGCGACACCACGGTGTCGGGATCCCGCGACATCACGGACTCCGTTATCTCGATCTCCAATCGGTCCGGTGTCACCTGATGGTGGGCCATCAGGTTGAGAAGCCGCGGCACGAAGCTCGGGTCATCCAGCCGCGTGGCCGACATGTTGATCGCGAGTGTCACCGGATATTGACGCCACCAGCGCAACTGGCTGACTTCGTGCAAAGCCCGTTCCAGAACCCATTCGTCAATCGAGTCCATCAGTCCCAGGGACTGTGCGGCCGGCAGAAAATCGTCCGGCATGAGTATCCCCGGCTCCCCGCTGTCCCACCGCAACAGGGCCTCCATCCCGACCAGGCGTCCCGTCAAGATGTCCACTTGGGGCTGATAGAGCAAGTAAAACTGGGTCTCCTGGAGAGCGCGGTGCAGAGCCGAGTCCAGCAAGTAGACAGCCGATGCCTCCTGTTCCATGGCCCCGCTGAACACGGCCACCCGGTTTCGCCCCATATCTTTGGCCCGGTATAAGGCCAAATCTGCGTGACGCAACAGATCGTCAGCCGTCGCACCGTCTTCCGGGAAAAATGCCACCCCGAAGCTGGCCGTGCAGTACACTTTCTGGTCATCCAGCCAAAAGCCATCCGCCAGCCGTTCCCGGATGGCCTCCAAACGGTTCAAAGCTCCCGTCGCATCATGGAGAACGGGCATCAGCAAGATAAACTCATCTCCGCCCTGGCGGCCCAGAACTTCACCTGCTTGCAACACGCGAGCAATCGACGATGCCACCGACTTTAAAAGGCGGTCGCCAAAATTGTGGCCGCGCGCATCATTGACCGCCTTGAAGCGGTCCAGGTCAATGAAGGCCACCGCCATGGACCGTTTTTCGGTCCGGGCCTGGGCAATGCTGGCGTTTAATCGGTCGGTCAACAGTCTTCGGTTGGGCAGCCCCGTCAGCGAGTCGTGAAAAGCGAGATACTCCACCTGCGCCAAACTTTGGGTCAGCTCGCCGCTGGTGGTGTACAAGCTTTTCCTCTCCCGTTCCATCCGCTTCCGCTGGGCGGCCAACACCCCAAACGCACTGGCTTCCAACCCCAGCCCGGCGGTATTGCCTAAGCGCAAGGCCAGGGAGGGTTCCATGGGCCATGCCAGCACGATGAACAACAGGGCCAGCACGATAGGCGAGAGCCATGTCGGGACCACAAAGGTTAATAGGAAGATGGCGCTAAAAGAAAGCGGAAACAAGGCTTCAAGCGGCAGGGAACCTGCTCCCAGACCCAACACCAGCACCACCGCCAACCCCACCACGAGTCGGACCGAGGGTTCGAGGCGCACAAACACGAGCCCCGTCGCCAGAACCAAAAATATGGCGGCCAGCAGGAAGGAACCGGATGAAGCTCCCTGCAGCAAACTAAAGGCAATCACGAGGGACGCCAACGCGTAGACGAGACGCATCCCGGACAGAGAATGCCTGACTTGCGTTCCCAACACGCGCCTCCACCCCCAACTTCCGGCTTGTTCATTCCTTGTATTGTACCGAACCCCTGGCCCAACTCTCCTGTTTCAACGACGATTTCGCCCCATGCGCCCCCAAGCTCGCAAAGACACACCCGAGTCCGCCGGGGACTCGGGTGTCTCGGGAAGGAGGTGCTCAGTGCGCCAAGGATCCCATCGGATCCCACGGCGGCAAGTGCAGAGGTTCCTCGCTCAACAACTGACGCTGCGCCTCACTGAGATAGAGCTTGTCAACCACGATTTGATACATGAACTGGTCGAACCAGGCATCGCTCATCACGAAAAAGCCTTGACTCCCAGCGTCTGGACCCCAGCTGTTCTCCACCTTCCACCGGTCTGGCTGGCCGTCCGCGTCTAGATTCACGCCAGTCAGCACCATGGCATGGTTCATCTGACTTTCCCCATACATTAACCGCTCACCCTTGCTGAGGCCAAACGTCACCCCGAGTGCGGTGGCATAGTCAAATTGTTCCGTATCCAAGAGACCAGAGGTGCGATCGGACATCTTCCCCACATCACAACCAAACCACACTGGCCGTCCGTCCATAATCTGTTGCCGCGCTAATGTCTTGAACTCCTCAATGGGCAGGTTGAGGTACAACACGCGGCGTCCTCCCACCACGTTGCCCAAGTAGTCCACGGTGTAGCTCTTGTCGAAGGGCTTATCCGGCGTTGGCGCGTTAATTACGCTGACGAAGTCGTCCAACCGCACGTCGCTGTACCGGCTCCAAAATTCCAGGGGGGTCATTCCTCGGTCCACATGGTAGCTCCGATCGTCATCCTGGTACTCCAGCGTGAAGGTCGTCGGCGGTTCTCCCAGAAAGTGGCACAGCATTATATAGATTTCTTGCAGCATGGCGTCCTTTTCCGCCAAGAGCTCATCCTCCGCGGCGCCCCGGGCGGCATGCTCCCGCAAGCGGGCTGCGTCTTCGCGCAGTTTGACAGTCATCAGTCGATTCATCATGGCGGAGTCACTGGAATGAAAGGACTCCGGCATCACCCATTTGGGTACAATTCCATATTTCTCGACCAGATTGACGAACATGTCCCACTGCCCGCCATCTTGCAGAGGCGCCATCAGCAGCCACGACACCAGGCGCCCGTCAGTGGGCTCGTCTGTGGTCGCGAGAATGCTTTCGAGAAAGTAGTTGGACTTCTCCAGCTTGTCGTAGAACATGAGATATGCTTGGGACAGCTCCAAGTCCTTCAGGTTCATCCGCTTGGACATGCGCTCGCGGATTACGTTCAAGCCGGCAAATATCCAGCATCGACCGCTCTTCATCTGCGAAGTAATGGATCCCGTTGGGATTTCATGCGAGAAGGCGTAAGTCATTGCGGTCAAGCGCTGCCGATTTTGGGCCACAGCCTGAATCCCGTTTTTCACGACAGCGTTGCCAATGACCCGACGGAGCGGCTCCTCTTGATAGATCGCCTGCCATTGAGTCACCAGGGCCGGGGACACCGCGTGCGACCCGCGAATTTTGGTTGCCATAGACATCCATCCCTCCTTGTGTTACAGAGGTATTCGCAACCCTTGCAGCAATTTCCTGTGCCGCGTTATTGCCCGGCCCAAATTTGCCCCAAGCTCTCAAACACGAAGTGTTGGGCATTCAAGTTGCGGAACAAGGCTGGCCAGTCCACGGAACCTTGGAGGACCACCACTTGGTTGGGGTGGCCCAAGAGAGCCTGTTCCAACTGAGTGGTGGTATTGGACGCGAAAGCGGTACCGCGCACCACCACTTGGGCGGACATCGGCACGAGATTGAGGCTCTGTGCCACCTTGCTGACGGTCTGGTCAGGTCGCGGCAGCGTAAAGAGGAACGTTGGGGTTTGCCCTGTGGCTGCGCGGGCGGCGTGCACAGCCCAGTTTAGCTCCTGGAGGACGCCCCAGTGCGGCAGGGCATTTAGGTTTTTGCCGCTGTAACCGGTCACGGCCACACCGTTTCCCGCCTGAACCAAGGCCTTGACCAGTCCCGCGTGCAACTCCGCCCACTCCCCACTAATCGCCACATCCACTGTAATGCGGGTCCCCGCCTCGGCGTCCAACAAACTATTGACTTGGTTGGAGTCAGGCATCATCACCACCAAATCCGAAACCGGGCGGATATTGGCCAGTACCGCGGTGGTGCCCGAATTTGGTGCCGCTGGAGGCGTGGACGGCGGTGGCGGGGTCGTGGGTGAGGGGTGAGTCCTCGGAACTGTTCGCACCGTCTTGGTGGTCCAGTGGATAATCTGGCCCTGCTCCACCAACGTTCCATGCTCGTTATTGGCCGCCTCAAAACCGGCCGGTGGCAGCTTGGCAGCCCAAGCCAGAAGCGACAACGAGTCCCCAGGCTGAGCTTGGTATGGCCAATGAGCGGAGGCGGTTGTGCGCACCGCGGTCCAGTGGGCTAAAGAAGCCAAAGTGGAAGACGTCAACGTCCCCGTACCCGGCAGGCCAACCTGATGCTGAAACGCCTTGACGGCCGACGTGAGCTGGGCCGAGGATTGGCGCGAAAGAGGAGCCGAATCGAAGCCCAGCTTGGCCAAGTCGTCCTCGACCGACAACACCAGGGCCCCCTGGGTATCGGTAGGGACCGTGCCAATGGCTTGAATGGTCTCATCCAGCTGCTGGGTCCACGGAACCCGGCGCTTGATGCCAAATGCAGCCGCATATTCGTCGGCACTCTGAACCACTCGCGGCGACATCTCGCCGGTCACCGGGCCGGGATTGAAACCCAATACCCCTAATTGGGCTTGGACCTCGGCGACGGCGTAGCCATGAGCCCCCGGCTGCCAGTTGACGGGTGAGGATCCCCCGCTAGTCAGTAACGCAATTGATAAGACCGAACTAATGGCGTGCGCAAGCGTACCGCCAGACATGTGCATCCCTCCACCCAGCAGGATGCACCAGATATTCCCAATTTATTCACTGCATAGCCGCGCCCAGCATTCCTCCAGCCAATCCAGCCACCGTCGCCAAACCCAGCCCGGCCCAGAGATGCGTCACGTTGCCGACCTTTAGTGTCTCCCCAATCACCGTGGCGACCAAGTTCAAGGTGATGGCGGCCATGGCTCCATGAAACCATGAACCGGTTTCAGCCAACCGCCCCGCTCCCCATCCGGCCCCAAGTGCCGTCGCCCCAGCGCCTATCCAAATCAAGATGGACTGCACTGTTCCCGGCAAGGCCAGCTGATAATCGGCCATAGCCACTGCCAGGGCCAGAATGAACGCCACGCCGAGACCGATGAGCGCTCCCTCCAAAATTGCGCGAATGCTCATCGCCGACTCCCCCTTCTTCGAGTCTCGCTCCGCTGTCTTACTCGCTGTCTTTGAACAGCATATTCGCGAGCCCGAGACAAACATGACAGGCTTTATGAAAAAACCCCGGAGCCAAAGCCCCGGGGTTTCTGTGCGTCATTCATCCTTAGCGAGGTCCCGTTCCGCCCGTTTGATGAGGCGGCGGACCATGTTCCCGCCGATTTTTCCCACCTGGCGGGTGGTCATGTTGGCCCACCCTTTTTCCTCGATGTCATCGTCGAGACCCAAGTCCTCAGCCACCTCATATTTGAGGCGGTCCAGTGCCCGCTCGGATTCAGGAAGGAGCGGACGATGGTCATCTGCCATTGCAGCCACCTCCCAGAGGCTAGCATCCCCGACTCACCGCCTTGTATCACTAGGGATGGAGTGTAATCGGATAGGCGAACCTCACCGGGAAATATTGCCACGAGCGACCGCCGTTGGCGGATCGATACAGCGACTGGCCGAAAGTCACCGCCCATCCTGTACCGGCACCCCCGAAAGAGGCGGACTGCGCCGACTGTCCTGCGGTCTTGGCTTTCAATCGGGTGCCGTTCCATTGCCACACCATCGGCTGATTGTTGCCGCCCCGCGTGCCAAACACCCAAAGACGTCCCCCGCGGTCAAAGGCGGCCGCTGAAAAGATGGCGGAGAACTGATTCAGATGCTGGGTCCTCCAATGAAGGCCGCCATCAGTTGATACCGCCACGTCGCTGTTCACGCCCAGGAGGGCCACATCGCGTCCTGACGCAGAGACCTGAAAGGCGTCGTTCAGCGGGAGGGGAATCGGGACCCAATGGCGGCCGCCGTCCGTCGTATGATATAAACTGTTCTGGCCGGGAGCATCGCTGCCTAGAATCCATCCTTCGGAAAGGGAAGAGAATTGCGCGTCAAGCAGCACCTGCACTCCGTGCGGCAGAGGAATGGCGGTCGTACCTCCACCCTTCACCGCCAGAAGTTGGCCGCCTCCCGTTTCCAGAACCCCTTCGGAGGCCCCGAACCAGCCCACCGGGGTGGCTTGGCCAAGAGTTCTCAGCGTCGTCCACGACCGTCCGCTGTTGGTCGACTCGAGGAGAAGCGCAGAAAAGCCCGTGTTCACTTGCAAAAAGGTTTCATTCGAATGTGCCGGAGAGGCATCCACCCAGTTATCCTGCACAAGGTTCGGGGTAATCACGCGCCAACTCTTGCCGGCGTTCTGGGTTTGCCACAACACGCCTGTGGCGGCCGCGACCGATACGGTGTTGGCAGACGATACGGTCACCGAGCCAAAGTTGCCGGTTAGTACGGGGGTCCAGTGATGGCCGCCGTCCACCGTGCGATATAATCTCTGGTATCCTGGGCCGTTAGCGCCCATGGTTACCTGCCCAGCGGCTGCAAATGCCTCGCGCTGGTTGACCAGGAAAATCTGGCTGAAACTCGCCGGCGCATGCACCGTACGGTCAACCAGAGTCCAATGACGCCCCTTGTCGTGGGTCACATAGGTCACCTGTGTAGCAGTTCCCATAGGCAGAAACTTCATCCAGGGCTTGCCTCCTACGGCGATACCGTACGACCCGTCGAAGGCCACATCCGAGAGCGGTACCGATGTCTTCAGGACGCTGTGCCAGTGTGTTCCGTCCAGGTAGCCCAGCAGCCCGCCCTGCTTTGTCTGACCGGCCAGCCACCAATGACCGGATTGAGCGGCAATGCCGGTCACGGCCAAGTCTTTTGGCTCTCCCGGCAGGGCTTGCCACCGGATCCCGTTTTTGCTGACCATCGCCGCTACCGAACCCGTCAAAGGTTCCGGGGCCCACGCCAAGGATGCCGCTGCCCCGTACCCGAGGGATGTCCAGCGCATCTGTTGCCGCCATCCTTGTTCCGGCGAGACAGGATGCGCGCCTAACGGCCGCCACGATATGCCGCCGTTGCGGGTAGCATACAAGACTTGGCGGGACGCACCACGGGGACTGGTGGCCAGACCGTAGAGGATACCGCGGCCCATCGACGAGAACACCAGTGCTTGGAACTGCAAGGAGGGCGGGAAGCTTTCGAGATGCCAGCCCTGTTTTGTCTGCCGCATGACCGTATGGCCAAACGCATAAATTAATGCGCCGCCAGGCCTTTGGGCCAGGACACCTCCATAAGCGCCCGGAGGCGGATTTCCCACCCATGGGACCCCGACCTGAGCGGCGGAGACCGGGAGGGAACCGAACAACAATCCGGTGCCCATCAAAAAGGCCGATCCTAATAGTGCCAGAGCTACTCCCAAGATTCGTTTGGACATCGATTCACCTCTCTTGCCGAACCAACGCCATACGACTAGCTGGGGTTACGACAACTGAGAGAGCGACTCGGGCAGGACGACCCGCGTCTGCCGCTCCAAAAGAGCATGGTCGGTCATGTGCATGTGCAGAGGCGTCAGGGTGATGGCGCCGGCGTGATGCTGGCCCACGTCTGTATCGGTCTCGTCAAGATTGTCCATCCGGTCGCCAGCAATCCAGTAATATTCCCGCCCGCGTGGATCCATCGCGCGTTGAAAGTCATTCACGTACTCGCGCGTGCCGAGCCGCACCATTTCCAGAGTCTTGGGGTTGCTGCGGGCCAGACTCGGGAAATTGACGTTATACACCACACCGGGAGGAGGCATTTGAAATCCCGGGCTTTCAATCCACCAGCGCACAAAACGCGCCGCCCATTCAAAGCCGTTCCGCTGTCCGTCTTCTAAGGACAGGGCGATGGCCGGAACGCCCAAAAACATGGCCTCCATGGCGGCCGACACAGTCCCGGAATAAAAGACATCTCGGCCCAAGTTAGTACCGTGATTGATGCCGGAGAGCATCAAGTCGGGAGGACTGGACAAAAGTTCACCGACGGCAAGCTTCACGCAGTCCGCCGGGGTTCCGTTGATCTTCCAGCCTTGGCTGTGCGGCCCGTACACCATGTGCTTGGCGTAGAGCGGCTTGTGCATGGTGATGGCATGACCACTGGCGCTGCGCTGCCGATCCGGTGCCGATACGGACACCTCGGCGATGGGCTCGAGAACCCGTCTCAGAGTTTGTATGCCTTCCGCCTGAATCCCATCGTCATTACTGAGCAAAATGTGCATCGTCGGACCCCCAAAATTCTTTCAAACTATCAATCAATGCCTGCCGAGGTGTCAGGATTCGGGGCACATCGGCTACCGAATCCAAAAACAGGCCTGCGTACCGCGTTCGCTGGGGATGGATGCGGGGGTCGAACACAATGACCACGCCCCGATCCGTTTTGGTGCGTATAAGACGGCCAAATCCCTGCTGAAATCTGAGAACCGCCTCGGGTAGACTCCGCTGATAGAACGGCGACTGTCCCTGGGCACGCATCCGCTCTTGCTTGGCCTCTTCGAGGGGGTCCCCGGGCGCCCGAAATGGCAACCTTCCCATCACGACCACTTCCAGATCGTCCCCGGGTATATCCACACCCTCCCAGTAAGTCATGGTGCCTATCAGCACGGCCCGCGGATCTTGACGAAATTCCGCGACCAAACGCCGGGCTGGTCCGTCGACGTTTTGAGCCAGCGTTCTAATATGGTGCGCATCGAGGGATTCGCGAATGCGCCATGCTAATCCTTCTACGGCACGATAGGAAGTCATGAGCACCAGCATATGGCCCTGGCGAAACTGCGCGGCCGCCATCACCGCATCCGCCAGGGCCGTCAGATAGTCAGGTTCGTTGGGGTTGGGACTGTCTGTAGGAATAATCAGTCGCGCCTGGGACTCCATGTCGAACGGCGACGCCACTCTCAGCACAGACCGACGGGCTTCGGGTACTCCCAAGGTACGAGCGGTATAGTCAAAGCGCCCTCGAACCGTCAAAGTGGCCGAGGTTAAAGCAGCGGAATCAATCTCCGACCAGAGGCGTTCCTCTACAAGCGGGGCAATGTCCACGGGAGCCCAGCGCCAGGTGACGAGCGCCTCCCCCTCGAACCCCGTTCGGACTTCCCACCACGACACCCGCTCCTCCGACAACGCGCTCCACAGTGTCATGCCGACGGCCTGGTCCACGAGTTCCTGCTGCCACTGGCGGAACCGCAGCCATGCCGCTGCTTCTCCCGCCCCCCGCGATTCAACCTCCTGCCATAAAAGTTCGGTTTGATCCACGAGCTGGCCAAAGAGTTCTTGGAGTCGATGCGCATGCTGCAGGAGCCCAGCCCCGGCCAAGTCGTCCAGTACCGCCGCCGTCACCCGCACCGACCGTCGATCGTATTCGCCCGGCGGCGTCAGGCTCACCAGCCCCTCCCCCATGCGCGTGAGAGCCTCGTCGACCGCCTGGTAGCGCACTTGAATGGCCTGTATGGCTCCGGCCATCTCCGGCGCTGCAGGAAGACGTGCAAACATGCCGGAGCGAGGGGTCATCGCATCCTTGTAGCGCCGGCGCCAGTCATGAATATCCAATTCAAATCCCAAGGACCGCTCCAGCACCTCGGCCAAGTGGTGCGCCTCGTCGACCACCAAGTGAGAAAACGGCGGCAGGATATTGCCGTTGGCAATATGTGCCGCCAGCAGTGCGTGGTTGACCACCACCAAGTGACTGGATTCGGCCGCATGGCGCGCCCGGCGCATGAAGCAAGGCCCCGCAAACGGACACTTGGCACCCGCGCAGGCGTGGCTGTCCGCCATCACTTCGCGCCACAACCCGCGTCCCACCTCAGAACGCACGGGAAATTCCTCCGCATCGCCCACCTCGGAAGACTCGATGTAGGTCAGCAGGGTAGCCAGGGCCCAGCGGCGTTCCCGGCTCTCGCCCAACACCGCGCTGTCCTGAATAACTTCGGACGCCTTATATAGACACAAGTACCGGCCCCGCCCCTTGACCAAGGCAGCCTGTACCGGCATATCCCGGCGCGCCTGCGGCAAATCTTTGCTCCACAGCTGTTCCTGCAGGGCGACCGTGTGGGTCGCTACCACCACGCGCTCGCCCTGATCAAGGGCCCGAATGATGGCGGGCGCCAAATAGGCCAGGCTTTTTCCCGTCCCCGTTCCGGCTTCGACCATCAACACCCGCCCGTCACGGAAGGCACCTTCCACTGCCTCGGCCATGGCCAACTGGCCAGAGCGGACCTCGAATTCCGCCAGTTGTCCCGCCAGTGGGCCGCCCGCCTCCAGCCATTGGCGCGCCCTGTCCACCATAGGAAGGGATGCCAGGGGCGTGGGTTCGAACGTGTCCGGTTCTGGGTGATACAACGGCGACCGATCCATTCCCCCTTCCCAGGGAATGTCCCACCACTCCCACTCGGGTCCCAGGAAATGTGCTAGGTCCCGTTTCAACAGCGGAGAAAACTGTCCCATCCGCTCGCGGATGCGGTGCAGCAGTTCTTCTGTCAATCGGATGTCCGTGCGGGCATCGTGCCGGTCGGGCGTCTCCGCATACCAATCTCCCAGTCCGTGGTGCAACCGGGTGGGAAACGCCAGCCGGCTCCATTCCAAGGTGTCAAGAGGGTCGTCAGCCCATATCCCGAATCGCCGCAAAAAGGCCGTATCAAATCGAATGTTGTGGCCCACCAACCGCGCGTTTCCAAGCACGTCGACGACGTGGGGCACTAAGTCTTCGAACGCGGGGTACTGAGAAAAATCGACGTCTTCAAAACCGGTCAATTGTCGAATAAAGTCGGGCACAGCACGGCCAGGATTAACGAAGCTGGCCCACTCTTGGCCGTCGCTGTGCCGAAGTGCCACTTGGATTATGGCGTCCCGCGCCGGATCAAGACCCGTGGTTTCCAAGTCTAAGACCACATATGGACCCACGCGTCGCCCTCCCGTCTACATGTTTCGGTATGACTCCGGGCATCCTTCCAGCAGAAAGGGTGACCGCAATGCCAGAGAAAAATTTACTAGCCTCCTTCCAGAACCTGGAGGACGCCAAAAAGTGTCAGGGCGCCTTGCGTGAAGCTGGCTTCGACGTGGTGCAGGTCGACGACATTCAACCCGGCAACCAAGGCGGAACGCTGCCGCATGCCCCCCTGGTCGAATGGGGTCGATATGGGTACCAAATTGATCGGCTCCAAGACAAATGGACCTCGTCCGCCTCTTGGACTGACAGTGACACCGGACTCATCGAAGGAGCCGCTTGGCTTCTAACAGCCGTAGTACCCGCTGAAAGGGCCGACAAAGCCGCGCATATTATCGAACAGTATGGCGGATCGCTCTAGCGCATGTAAATAGGGTTGGCATAAATCCAGACCTCGCGCCCGGGGCCGCGTCGGACGACCGTCCGCCACACTCCAGGCGCTGCGATAGGCACATCCAGCAAGGTGCCCTGCTCGCGATGCACGATAGACCCGTTATGGACCACGTCCCAGTCGACTGGAACCGGAGAGAGCCCCCTCAAACGCCAGCCCTCTGCATAATCGACCTCGGCGCCCATGGGGACGGGAGAGAGTCTGGGATGCTCTGCCCATTGCCGAAATCCCAACTCCTCACCCAGCGAAGGTTTGACCACGGAAGCCCGGCCCAAGCGCAGCGCTTCCAGCAACATTGCTTCAGCTGCCCGCCAATTGCCATCCAGCGGCTCATCCGTGTACACGTGGGTGCGGATCGCGCGAAATGACGCGCGATACGGAAATATCGTCAATCGGAAGGGCCACACGCCAACATGCTGAGCATGCGCATCGACTCCGCCGATCCCCACGACGCGCCGATCTTGCCCCAACCTGTCCCATGCCGCCAACGTGGCTGAGTGCGCCTCCGGCCACCCCTTAAAGGGACGGAGGGCAGCGCAGATGCCCTGAGGAATGCTCTGGATCTGCCGCCCCCAGTCCGACACGTGATTCCAAATCTCGAGCCCTGTGAAGCCGTCCACATCCCGATCAGACCAACCGTACGAAGGCAATCGGGCCGTCGGGTTGCCCGGATCGTCGGGATGGGCAATGAACCCCAGCCCGCCCGCACTTCGAACCTGGTCAATCACGGTCTGTAGAGGCTGATCCGAACCAATCAGCGGAATATCTCCGAGGGCTAGATAGTGGTTGGTGGGCGGCGTAATTTCAGTCCCAACCAAAAACAGTACATGGCCGTAATACCCTGGGCCGGGGCTTTCAGCCGCGCGGCGGGTATCATGATCGGTCAGCCACAAGACGTCGACACCCGCCCGCTGAGCGTCCACAATAATGGTGTCGGGTGGCTCGCTGCCGTCGGAGTACTGCGAGTGCACATGCAGTGCCACGCGGTACTCGTACAGCCCCAGCGGGTCAAGCACCGGACGACAAGTCCCCGTGTGGCGGCATAAACCGCCCTTCGGCACTGACCAGCACGTCGCCGGCGGCGTTTTCAATGACAGCTTCGGCCACCATCAATCGCCGCCGGTAGCGCACCATTCGGCCGCGCACTATAAGCAGCTCGCCAATTTTCACGGGAGCCAAATAGCGAACCTTCAATTCTGCGGTCACGGGAAACTCGTTGTCCTGCTGATGGATGACATGCCACATCGCGTCGTCAACAATTCCCGCCAAAACACCCCCATGCACCACGCCCCGGAACCCTTGATATGGCGGCTCAATGACCGCCTCGGCGCGCACTTCCTGGGCATCGCCGGAAAAGGCCATGTGCAGCCCCGGAACATCCGAACCGCACACAAAGCAGACGTTGTCGTCCCACGTAAAACTGGCCATGCCTATCCCTCCATCAACCGCTGAGCGCGCTCCCGGGCTTCCTGGATCACCGCCGCCTCATCGAAGGTGGTGATGATGCCCTCTTGTAAGACCATCCGTCCCCCAATCACGGTGTACCGAACGTCTGCCCCTTGAGCGGAATACACCAAGTTCGCCACAACGTCCCATTCCGGCGTCATGTGGGCGCGGCTCCCATCCACGACAATCAGGTCGGCCGGCGCTCCCGGCGCCAACACGCCTCCCGGGTGTCCCAGAACGGCCGCCGTGCCTCGCGTGGCTGCCCACAGCGCATCATAGGCGCGAAACGCCTCCGGCTTGGATTCCCGCACCTTTTGCATCCAAGCCATGGCCTTCAACTCTAAGAACATGTCCAGCGTATTGGTGGACGTGGGCCCATCGCTTCCCAGCCCCACAGTAACACCAGCGTCCCGCAGCATCTGGTAGGGCAAAATGCCATTCCCCAGCTTGGCGTTGCTGACCGGACAGGTAATCACCCCGCCCGTCAAGCCCTCCAAGTAGCGCAGGTCCGAATCTTCGATGAAGACACCGTGGGCAATCAGAGTGCGAGACGAGAACACACCGGCATCGTATGCCAGTTGAATGGGTGTCTTCTGATAACGGTCCCGCATCTGCTGCATCTCGTCCTGAGACTCACTCAAATGGATGTGGATCCCCAAGTTCTCCTGGCGGGCCCTTTGTGCGACACGCTCCAGGTACTCGGGAGGACACGTATAGGGGGCATGGGGTCCCAACATGGGAACCACGCGTCCCTCCGCCCGAGACATCCAACGACGTCCCAATTCGATGCCCTCTTCCAGCTTTTCGAATCCGGGATCCTCGGAAGCCACCAGTCCGCGGCTAATCCAAGCCCGCATGCCGGCCTTTTCGACAGCCTCTGCGGAACGGTCCACGGCGAAGTACATGTCGGCATAACCCACCGTGCCTGACCGAATCATTTCCGCCAAGGCCAAGTAGGTGCCGATCGCAATGTCATCCGGAGTCATGCGGCTCTCGACCGGCCACACATATTGCGTCAACCATTCGAAGAACGGGCTGTCATCGGCCAATCCCCGCATCATGGTCATGGCAGCATGATTGTGACCATTCAAAAGCCCCGGCAGGACGATGCCGTCGGGAATGCGAATCTCCTGCTCCACCGGCTCGGTGTGCCCTTCTGGCGAACCCACATAGAGAATGCCGGTCAAATCATAGACCACGACACCTGGACGAAAAATATGTTCGGCATCGTCCATGGTCACGACTGACCCCGCGTAAATTTTTGTGGCCACGCTTCCCCTCCTCCCGGTTTCCCCAATCCTTAGCTGTGTTCCATGTACGCGCGCTGCTCGTCACTCAGATGGTCAATCGCGAGTCCCAACGCCTTGAGTCGAATTTCTGCCACCCACTGGTCGACTTCCTGCGGCACCGGATACACACCAGCGTCGGGACGGCTCGTCAACAGATGCTCCAAGGACAACGCCTGCAAGGCGAAGGTCATGTCCATGATTTCCGCCGGATGTCCATCGCCGGCGGCCAAGTTGACCAGGCGGCCCTCCGCCAAAAGCCACAACACGCGGCCATCATTCATTTGGTATCCCACCACATCCGGCGTCCGACCAGGGAGGATCCGAACCGCCCCTTGCCGCAGCGCTCGGACATCGACCTCCACATCAAAGTGGCCGGCATTGGCCAGAATCGCGCCATCCTTCATCACCTGAAAGTGCTGGGATCGAATGACACCGTAATTCCCTGTCACCGTCACGAAATAATCGCCCAGTCGAGCGGCCTCGTCCATGGGCAGGACCTGATGGCCGTCCATAAGCGCCTCGTTAGCGCGCACGGGGTTCACCTCGGTGACGACGACCCGCGCGCCCAATCCCCGCGCCCTCTCCGCGACACCTTTGCCACACCCGCCATAGCCTGCAACCACGGCGGTCTTCCCTGCCACCACCAAATTGGTCGAGCGCATGATGCCGTCCCAAGTCGACTGTCCTGTTCCATACCGGTTGTCAAACAAATGCTTCATGTCGGCATCGTTGACCAATATCATGGGATAGTTCAGCTTTCCCTGCCGAGCCAGCGCCCGCAGCCGCGTCACGCCCGTGGTGGTCTCTTCTGCGCCTCCAATGATGTGTTGAGCGAGATTGGCACGGGATCCGTGCAGCCGCTCGGTAAGTTCCCCGCCGTCATCGATGATCAGAGTTGGTTCAAGATCCAGGACCCGGTGATGCATTTGGTCAAATTCATCCGCACTCGCCCCACGAATCGCGTGAACCTCCACGCCACGCTCGGCCAGGGCTGCGGCCACATCGTCCTGAGCGGTTAAGGGGTTGGAGCTGGTGATGGCGACTTGGGCGCCGCCCTGATGGAGAACCTCTGCCAGAACCGCTGTTTTGGCTTCCAAATGGAGCGAAATGGCGATACGTTGTCCGGCCAGAGGTTGGTCGTGTCGATAGCGGGCGCGAATCTCGCCCAAAACCGGCATGTGTGCCGTAACCCAGTCCATTTTGGCATGGCCGCTCGAGGCCAACTGGGGGTTTTTCAGCGTGTGCATCGGTGTTTCCTCCACTCCTGTCCTAGTGATCCGCGAGGGGACCCTCAGCCGGTGGGCACGAGCAATGATAAGCATGGCCCAACCCGTTCAGTCCCGCCAGCATCACGTCTCGCAATCGACTGACGTGCTGCCCCATGACGTCCAGCACTTCCTGATGGGTGAGCGCGGTCTTGGAAATGCCCGCCGCATAGTTGGTCACCAGCGCGATGCTCGTGTAGCACAAACCCAACTCCCGCGCCAACACCACTTCCGGCACTCCGGTCATGCCCACCAAATCGCCGCCCAACATGCGAAAGGCTCGAATCTCCGCCGGAGTCTCGAAACGCGGCCCTTCCGTGGTCACGTACACGCCCCCCATCACCAGGGGAACTCCTACAGCCTCACCGGCCTCCAGCAGCCGCTGCCGGCTTTCCGGACAATAGGGCTCCGTCACATCAGTGTGCACAACCCCTTCGGGACCACCATCGTAGAACGTCACGGGCCGATTTTTGGTGAAATCCAAAAACTGGTCCACTAATACCATACTACCGGGCGCCATGGCGACATTCAACGAACCCACCGCAGCCGTGGCCACCACCCGCTGCACCTCGAGCGACTTCAAGGCCCACAAATTAGCGCGATAGTTTACACGGTGAGGAGGGACCGAGTGCCCTGATCCGTGGCGATTCATAAATACTACGGCCTGTTCTGCCCCCGTCGCGAGAACACCCTCAACGACCGCGGCCGGCCCGTAGGGCGTCTCCACGGTCCGCTCCTGCGCCCCTCGCAGCCACGTGGGATCATAGACGCCCGTACCGCCAATCACTCCGACTTTCACCATAGCCTGCCCACCCTCTCTAATCGTTTTTCGCTTCGCCCCGCGTCAACCGGATTAATAAGACCTCTGGTCTAGAGCCGAACCGGACTGGCAACTCCGAGGTCCCCAATCCCCGTGAGGTAATTAGCACCGGATGTCCCGGCTTCTCCAGCCGTCCCGCCACATAACGCCCGGGCAGGTGATTGTGACGCAAGGGCGCCCCAAAACCCGGAATCACCACCTGTCCTCCATGAGTGTGGCCAGATAAGATCAAAGACACCCGTTCGACCCCCGGAAGCTGCCAAGCGTCCGGACGATGTGCCAGCAGAATGGCTGGACCCGACTGCTGATCGAGTTCGTGACGTACCTTGTCCCAGTCTGGCTTTCCCTTCACAAAGTCAGGCAGCCCCGCAATCCACAGCCGCTCGCCATTTCGCTCAATCACCCGCACCTCATTGTCAATCCGGGATTCGCCGGGTTGCCACGGCTCCACGGCGAGGACGCCGTTTCGATAATCATGGTTCCCTGATATGTAATAGACCCCGTCCGGTGCGGAAAGCTGACTCAGACACCGTGCCAACCGACTCCTGCCGCGAGTGGGCGAATAGAGGTCGCCCGTGACCGCGATCATGTCCGTTTGGGTTAACCAACGCAAAAACGGCGCCCAGGAAAAAACCCCCACCCGTCCATGAATATCTGACAGGTGGAGGATCCGAAACCCTTCGAATGACGCCGTCAACTCGGGAACCACCACCGTATGTTCGCTGGCCTGGATCCAATGTGGTTCCCACAGCGCATACAGCAGAAGCCCCAGCAGAACGGCACCGACAATCACGTACGTCATCGGCTAGACAAGTTCCTCCGCACGGAAATAGAGATGAATCTCGCGTTCCGCAGATTCGGGACTGTCCGAACCGTGTACGATATTCTCTGTGATCTCAATCGCGAAGTCACCGCGAATGGTGCCGGGAGCGGCCTTTGCCGGGTCTGTGGCACCCATTAGAGTCCGAGCCACCGAAACCGCTTCGCGACCCTCAAACACCATCGGAACGGCAGGGCCCGAGGTGATAAACGAAATCAGTTCGCCGTAGAACGGCTTTTCCCGATGCTCGGCGTAATGCTGGGCCGCGAGTTCGGGAGTGACCTGAATCAACTTCATGGCTTTCAACCGCAAACCCTTTTGCTCAAACCGGCGGACGACTTCGCCAACTAACCCGCGGCGAACGCCGTCCGGTTTGACCATGACGAATGTCAGAGCCAACTCGCATCCTCCTGTCGTTTCAAACCGCCGCCCGTTGGCTGGAATTCTCCACTAATACGCCTCGAAGCGTCTCCGAAGCGGAAAAATTTTGCGCGCGGAATTGTTCGACAATATAGTTGCAGGCATCCCAGGGGTTGACCGAATCACCGCACGTAAAAACATCCACGGCGGCGTATCCGTGCTCCGGCCACGTATGGACCGCTAAATGCGACTCCGAAATGACCACCACACCGCTTACGCCTTGAGGGCTAAACTTGTGGAAAGCCACTTCGCGCACTTCTGCACCCGCTTTAAGTGCGGCACTCACCATAATTTGTTCTACAGCTGCGTGATCGTTTAGAATCTCGCTGTCGCAACCGTGAACTTCTGCCAAAATGTGTCGACCCAATGCGTTCATCGCATTCCCAACCCCCTTTGAAGGAATTGAGCACGTCCTTCAGATACCTGTCCGACGGCCATGGACTATTGTATCAAATAACCCCCACCTGTCAACAAATTTATGCATTTATGCAGGAAATGGGTTAAAAAACCGTGACTTCTCCCCGTCAATCTCGGTCAATCTCCGTTTTTTATCAAATTGCTCAGCTTCCCGACGCCCTGAACGGTGACTTCCACCGTATCGCCACTCTCTACGGGGCCCACGCCGGCGGGCGTGCCGGTAAAGATCAGGTCCCCAGGATAGAGTGTCATGAACCGGGATGCTTCCATAATTAGGCGGTCGCAAGGAAAAATCATGGCGTCCGTTGATGCGTCCTGTCGGACCAAGCCGTTGACGGTCGTCGTGACCTGCCGTCCCTCCGGATGCTGATCCAGCACCACCCAGGGACCAACTGGCGCAAAGCCGTCAAACCCTTTGGAACGCGTCCACTGGCCATCCCGAGACTGCAATTGGCGGGCCGTGATGTCGTTGCCGACCGTCAAACCCATTACCGCGTCCACCGCCTCCCGGCTGGATGTGACATTGCGGACGGTTTTGCCTATGACCAGCACCAATTCTCCTTCGTAGTCAATCCTTCCCGCCCACGAAGGAGCCGTTACCACCGCTTCATGCGCGGTTAATGCTCCCCATTGCTTCAAGAAAAACAACGGTTCAGCGGGCACATCGTTGCCCAGTTCGGCGGCATGGCCGCGATAATTTCGTCCCACACAGAGAATAGTCCGGGGAAGAATCGGGGGAAGCCATGTCACGTCCTTCACCGCCGCTTGAGCGACCACAGTCGCTCTTTTCGACCACCAGTCGCCATCCAGCAAACCGAGACGCTCGCCTTCGATAACCGCCGACCAATCGCGGCCCTGAAAGCGCACTCAACCGTAACAGGGTGCCATGTTGTGCCCTCCTCTATTCGGCCCCTTGAGCCAGAGTCTTGATCGCCGACACCATGCTGCGGGCATTGTCGCGAATCGCGATTTTGGCCACCGGGTTCAGCAGTGCCGAGAGCATCGGCATGCCAAACTCAAACTCCGTGACCAACATCACTTCAGTCCCGTTATCGAGCGCCTTTAACTGCCAATAGCCCCGGAAGACTTTGAGGTCCCCTTCCGTTTGGTCGTATGTAATGCGGTATTCATCCGGGTGAAAAATGTCCTTTTCCACCCATCGAAACTTTGCGCCTTGCAGGCGGGCCACCCATTCCGACACCGTGTAGCCATCGCCCCGTTCACGAATGGTGATGGACTCAATACTCTTCATGAACTTTGGAAAGGCGGCCATGTCAGACAGGATTTCATAAACTGAATCAATGGGCGCTTCCACAACTTGCGTTACGTCGACTTCCGGCATGCTGTCAGTTCCTCCTTAGACCAAGTCCTCTTTTATCGTTTCCACCACGTCGAGAGCCTCCTGAAGGCGACCCAGCGCGTCCTGCAACTGGCTTAGCTCAATAACCAACGGCGGAATCAAGCGAATGACCCGTTCGTTGTTCAAGGTGTATACCGCCAGCATCCGGCGCTGGAAGAGCTCTGACATCACCATTCCGCCGATGCCGGGGGCCGCGAACTCCAGTCCAATCATCAGACCCTTGCCCCGGACTTCGCGGATGAGCTCCGGATGCATGACCCGCAATTCCTGGAGCTGCGGCATGAGCCAGGCGCCCAGTTCGGCCGCCCGCTGCGGCAACTTTTCCTCGATCGTGACATTTAGAGCCTCCAGCGCCACTCGACAAGCTAAAGGGTTGCCTCCAAACGTCGACGTGTGAATGAGCGGACTGCTGTCAAAAAGCGCCCACGCATTGGGTCGCCCAACGACCGCGCCAATGGGCATGACCCCGCCGCCCAGCGCTTTAGCCAAACAGAGCAAATCGGGCACTACGCCGCTGTGCTCGATCGCGAACAAACGTCCTGTATGACCCATGCCGGTTTGCACTTCGTCGGCGATCATGAGCGCCCCGTACTCATCGCAGAGCCCCCGAATTCCCGGCAAGTAATCGTCCGGGGGTACAATAACGCCACCCTCACCTTGAATGGGTTCCACAATCACGGCCGCCACCCGGTCCGACATCACCGCCCGCAGCGCCTCCAGATTCCCGTAAGGAACGCGAATGACGTCCGGAACGAGAGGTTTAAACGGGGTCTGGTAGAGATCTCGGCCAGACACCGACAGTGACCCGTAAGTCTTGCCGTGAAATGCCCCTTCGGTAGAAATGATGGTGGGCCGTCCGGTGGATCCGCGAGCAAATTTCAAGGCTGCCTCTACCGCCTCAGTACCGGAATTGCAAAAGAAACTGTACGTTAAGTCGCCTGGGGTGACAGTAGCCAGCCGTTCTGCCAGTTCGACCTGTCGGGGGCTGACCAGCACCCGCGACGACAAGGGCATTAAATCTAACTGCTCGTGCGCCGCCTTGACGATGCGCGGATGGCGGTATCCTTGCACAAAGACTCCATAACCGCCGGCCAGATCCAAGTATTCACTGCCATCCTGGTCCACCACCACCGCTCCAGACGCCGTGTGCTCAGCATGGTCAAGACCCATGAAGCGGTATGTTCGACCCAAGCTGGGATTCATGTACGCTTCAAAACCGCCCAAAATGTCATCCATTCCTCGTGGCTCACTCCTCCAAAAGGGCGGACTCTGCCCGCCGCTTCCGATAAATACGCGACCGGCAGGAGGATTTCCTTCCGTTACAACCATTGCCGACGGCGGAATATCCAGTACAACACCGAGGAGATGACAACAATGATCCCAAGAATGATGAAAAATCCCCACTCATGGTGGCTAAGGGGCAGGCGGTCAAAGTTCATGCCGTACAGCGCCGCCATCACCGATGCCGGCAGCAGAACCGTCGTCACTAAGGTCAGTGTCTTGACGATTTCGTTCAGCCGGTTATTCACGGTGGACATGTGCAGGTCCAAGACGGAGTTAATCAGTTCGCGATACGTGTCGGCTGTGTCGAAGAGACGGATCATGTGATCGTAGAGCTCCATATAATAGAAGGAATCGCCCTCCGCTGCGGTACTCCAATAGCGCACCAACTGGGATACTGTATCACGCATGGAGGCCAATATGCGCCGCACATTAAGCACCTCCCGCTTCAGCCGGAAGATACGCTCCTGCATGGCATTATCACGGCGGGACCGCAGAACGTTTTGTTCCAATTGCGCCATCCGATCGTTCAGCGCGTCCAAAAACGGAAACAAAAGCCCCAGCAAATCATCGAATAGATAGTACACCAGCCGCGCGCTGGAGACGACCCAATCTCGGTTCTCACCCAATTTTTCGCGGACGCTGTGGACTACCTCCAACGGTTCGGGACTCCAGGAAACGACAGTTTGTTTGTCGGCCCACACGTAGAGCGGCACAACCTGCGCCTGTTCTCGCCCCGGCTGCCAAGCTAAATGCAGCAGCCGAACCATATAGAATCGCATGACGTCATCAAATTCGGCCCGAGGCGCGGTGGTCCGAAGAGGTTCAAATGAGGCTAACGAAAAATGATGCGCCGACAGAAGCTGCTTCAATTCGGACGCATCGCCCTCCACATGATGCCATTCAATGGGACGATTTGAGTCTTTGTCGAAGGTTTCCTGGAACCCGGACGCCATTCTGCACCCCCCAAGGCCAGGGTTCCCACTCCGCCTTTGGCCTACCCGCCCCGCCAACAAAAAAAGCTCCCGCTAAGGGAGCTTTTAAATGGTCGGACTGGCGGGATTCGAACCCACGACCTCTACCACCCCAAGGTAGCGCGCTACCAAACTGCGCCACAGCCCGATGTCCGGCTGTAATCATAACAGATTCCTGCGGGACTTTCAAGAAAAACGGCCGATCCGCAAGGTTTTGAAACCGGCATCTTACGAAAACATTCGCAATTTGGGAAGGATTTTCACGTGCCTCTGTCGAATAGTATAGGGTCCGGATGTTTACGTCTTTGAAAAGAATCTCAGTTCGGGAGGAGTTCAATAGATGAATTCACGTCGCATAGTGCTGGCCGGCGGATTGGCGCTGAGCCTGGCAGCCCTCGCAGCGGGTTGTGGAACCACCACGTCCGCGGCTAACGGCACCCCGGCGGTGAAAGCCGTCAACGGCGGCACGATTGTTTACGCTTTGCCGCCCCAAACCAACATTAACTGGTATCTTCCGATCGTGAACTCGGGATATGACAGTCTCTACAACTTCCAATTGATCAACCAGCTGTACATGCCGCTTTTGTACATCAACAGCAAGTACGCAATCGACTACAAAGACTCGATCGCTTCAAAGGTGACGTACAACACCGCTGGTACCGTGTACCACGTCTTCATGAACCCCAAGTGGAAATGGTCCAACGGTCAGCCTGTGACCACCAAGGACGTCCTATTCACATGGAACGTCATTCAGGCCACGTCGGCCAAAAACGCTCCAAGTCCATGGCCCTGGGTGGGCGCCGGTTCCGGCGACATGCCCAATGGTGTGAAGAGCGTGGTGGCAAACAGCAAGTACGAGTTCACGGTTACCTTGAAGCAACCGGCCAACCAGGAGTGGTACATCTACAACGGTCTTTCGGCCTTGAGCCCGATGCCGTCGGCAGCCTGGAACAAGTATCCCAACAACATCACCCAAGAAATTAAGTACTTGGGCCAGAATGGGACCAACCCCCACTTTGACACGGTTGTAGACGGTGCGTACAAGTTGCAGAGCGCGACCTCCAGCCAGTCTTGGACCATCGTTCCCAACCCCTCATTCCCGGGTCAAAAGGCCCACGCCAAGATCGTGTTCGCCTACCAAGGCTCCAATGCGTCCGAATTTGCCGCCTTGAAGACCGGCACGGTCCAAGTGGGTTACGTGGACCTGTCTGAATGGGGTGCGCGCGGAGAGCTGACCGGTGACAACCTGTTCACCAACTATCCGTTCGACTACCAAGACATCGAGCTCAACATGCATTCCAACGCGCAAGGCGGTTTGGGCCCAGTGTTCCACCAGCTCTACGTCCGTCAGGCGTTGGAGATGGCCATCAACCAGAACGCCATCAACAAGGCAGTGTACCACGGCGTGGGACCGGCCCAATACGGACCAATCCCCACCGTCCCCAAGACCATTTACTTGGATCCCAAGCTGACCAAGCCCATCTACGCTTACAACCTCAAGAAGGCCAAGGCGCTCTTGACCTCTCATGGTTGGAAGGAAAAGGGCGGCGTAATGACCAACAGCAAGGGTCAGAAGTTGGCCTTCACGCTGATGTACTCCAGCGGCAACGCCTCGACCGACGCACAGATGGCGTTGATTCAGCAGGAGTGGGGCCAGATTGGCGTCAAGATCACCTTGAAGCCGACCCCGTTCGCTTCCTTGATCGGCATCATCGACTCCAACGCCAATGCGCCTAAGTGGGACGCAGCCGGCGGCTTGGGCATCATCTACGGCGGTTCCTACCCGACCGGCCACACGCTGTTTGGCACCGGCGGCGGTTTGAACCAGTTTGGTTACAGCAGCCCCAAGGAGAATGCCTTGATCGCTGCAACCCACAAGCCGTGGCCGAACCAGCAGGTCAACCTGCAACACTTCTTCGCCTACGAGTACTACACCTCGCAGCAGTTGCCGAACTTGTGGGTGAACCAGGTTGGTACCATCAACGCGGTTGCCAAGAACGTGCACAACGTGGCGCAGTACTCCAACGCGTTGACCGGTTACCCGCTCATGAACTACTGGTGGATTGGCAAGTAATCCATCGTTTGACAAAAAGCCCCGCGGCTCTGGCCGACGGGGCTTTTTCACGGTATACTGCAGGCGTCACAGCTGAGAGAGGGTCGAACTATGGCCAGATACATCGCTCGCCGCATTCTAGAAGCCATCCCATCATTGCTGGGTATCAGCGTGCTTAGCTTTATCCTGCTGCACATCGTACCGGGGAACCCGGTGCGGCTGCTGCTGGGTCAGCGATATACCCCAGCCCGAGCGGCGATCCTATCCGCCCATCTGGGCTTGAACAAACCCCTCTGGCAACAATATGTAATTTGGCTGTGGCACGCTCTGCACTTAAATTTTGGGTATTCTTACGTATACTCGCTGCCGGTATTTACCCTGGTAGCGCAAGCGGTTCCCCACACCTTGGAATTGGTCGCGGTGGCCATTACCGTCTCCCATATCGCCTCCATCTTGCTGGGAACCATACAGGCCTACTATGCCAATTCTGCCTTCGATCAAATTGTCACCGTCGTCACCTATTTCTTCTACTCCATGCCGTCTTTTTGGATCGGCATCCTGGTCATCGAAATGTTCGCGATCACTTTGGGCTGGTTTCCCTCGGGAGGCATCGTCAATCCGGCACTCGCGCATCCGACCTTTTGGAACTACCTGTACCACCTCATCCTCCCCTCCATGACCCTTATCATCACCACGGTGGCGGGGTGGTCCCGTTATATGCGATCGGCCATGCGGGAAACCCTGGTGCTGGACTATATTCGGACAGCCCGGGCCAAAGGGGCCAGCGAGTTCCGCGTGCTCTTTATGCACGCGCTCAGGAATTCCGTTCTCCCGCTTATCACGTTGTTCGGCCTGTCGCTTCCCGGCCTCTTTGGAGGAGCGCTGGTAATCGAGGAAATTTTTAGTTATCCCGGCATGGGACTTTTGTATTGGAATGCCGCCAACGACCGGGACTATCCTGTGCTTCTCGCCGTCGTCATGCTGCTCGGAGCCATCACGGTACTAGGAAACCTCATTGCTGACGTCTTGTACTCCCTGGTAGACCCCCGCATCCAATACAATTAACCTCTCTCCGTTGTTTCAATGACCCTGCCGTACGCGGATGGTACAATGTCCATGAGTTCATGGCAGGGAGACACAGTATGAGAAAAGCCCTTCGTGGGATGGCAGTGCTGGTGTGCGCGGGACTCTTGGCCGGCGCATCCGCCTGCGGTGCGCCCCATCTTCGGTTGAGCCGTTCGCCATATACGTACAATACCGCCATCGTGGTCGGTACGCCTGCGGTCAGCAACATCGACCCCGTTACCGCCCGAACTGTCGGAGACCGACTGTTTGAGGAAGTGGTCTACGGAACTCTGGTGTCATTAACCCCGGCTGGAGCCCCGACGGCTCAGTTGGCGAAAACCTGGCATTCTCAAAATGGCGGCAGACTTTGGACCATTACCCTGAATCCCTTTGCCAAGTGGTGGAGCGGACGGCCCGTGACAGCCACCGATGTGGCCTGGTCCCTGACCTTTTACAAGAATCCTCGGAGCCACTTCCCGCGCCGCCGAGAATTGGGGGATCTCCTGTGGGTTAAGGTGGAATCGCCCACCCGCTTGAAAATTGCGCTCCGCAGGGCGGATCCCGACTTCGTCGCTAATGTGCTGTCGACCCGCGGCGGCCTATGGATTCTGCCCAGTTTTCTTCTCAAGCATCTCCCCCCGGATCGTGTCTCCGGATCAGATTATCTCACCCAAATTAAAGACGTGATGGGCAGCGGACCGTTTCGACCCATCCACACCACCGCCGGGAAAAGCATGACGTGGACAGCCTATCCCCATTATTATGGTGGAGCTCCGAAAACGAAGTACCTGAAGTGGCGGTGGAAGCCTCGGGTCGAGATAAGCCTCAAGGAGAAAACGCTCGATCTCGGCGTCACCCCTTTGCCCGCGATAGCGCCCGGATACCGGAGAGAACGGGCCGTAAGCACCTCACAGTGGGTCGCAACGATTGACACCCGGGTGGCCGGACTCGCACCTCACACCGCGGCTGCTTTACTTAGTCTGGGCATTAATCGCCAGGCTCTCTCGGGCGTACCGGCTTGGAGCAGCGTTTGGCCCGGCGATTCGGCAGCGGTGTCGCCTCAGGGCAACCTGTCCCGATCGCTAGCCCGTTTCGGATTCCGTCTGAAACATCAACTCTGGATTAGACGGAATGAGTCGCCGCTCACCATCACCCTAGAGGAACCCCGGCAGCGCTCAGGTCAGCTCTTGGCTCACCGCTTGGCGGGTCAGTGGCAAGCCGACCACATTCCGGTACGACTGGTGCCTTTTACATTTCAGGGGCCCGTCGACGTGCGGCTCCTCTTGGTGCCGGCATTCCCCAAAGCCGAGCGGCTGTCCCGCAACCAGTTTCCCGTCGTCTGGCCAACAGAATACTGGTATCATTCCCCGCTTTTGGTGCACTGGACTGTCAACGTCTGGCAGCCTTTCTACGAAGTGGCAGGCTGGCGAGTCCTTTACCGAACTTCGAAGACGCGCTGAAACCAGGGATGCATGCTAAAATATGTAGGTTGGCAGGATATAACGGTGAACGCTGTCCACATATGTCGGAATGCGATTTGTACATCCTGCGACAAACACATCGTCGTGTGCCTTGAGGAGGCTCAACATCATGAGGTCACGCATCGCCCTAGTCGGCGCCATGGCGGCCGCTTTAGCCGTCGCTGCCGCAGGTTGCGGTTCGTCCAGCAACAATAGCTCAGCAGGCACGAGCAACTTGAAGCCGCAGCATGGAGGAACCATTGTTTTTGCCTTGCCGCCGCAAACGAACATCAACTGGTACATTCCGGTGGTGAATTCGGGATACGACAGCCTGTACAACTTTCATCTGATTAACGCTCGCTACA
>JAJZAN010000112.1 GCA_021799435.1 Bacillota bacterium
TTCAAAGGACCTTGCTTGACGTTCAACACCACATAGCTCGTACCGAGGCCGTTCATAAACTTGGAGCGGATGCCGGGTTGCGAGTGGATGCTGTTGACGTCCTGGTATGGGACACTGTCTATCAGGTCTTCCTGGCCTGATAACAGCGCGTCGTACTCTTGCGTGGGCTCAAGAATGGGCGTGTAGACTACCCGATTCAGGTACGGCTTCCCTTTCTGCCAGTAATCGGGGTTCTTCTTTAAGACGAGGTTCCCTTGCGGATTCCACGACACGACCTCGAACGGACCGGTGCCCACCGGATGATCTTGGTAACCGTTCCCCTCCTTTTTCATGGCGGTCGGCGATGAAATCATGCCAAGACGGCCTGCCAAGAGCGCGAGGAATGGTGAGAACGGCGATTTCAAGTGGACAACGACTTCATAGGGATTGGGCGTCGCCAGGCTTGTCACTAAGGCCAAGCTGCTGGCACGCGGCGACGCGTTCTTCGGGTTCATGTCCCATCGCCAGTTGTACACGACCGATTGTGCGTTAAACGCTGTCCCATCCTGGAACTTGACGCCCTGGCGCAGGTATAGATAGTAGGTGCGCCCGCCGTTCGCGATTTTCCAGTGAGTCACCAAGTTGGGCTGCACCACCATTTTGGGGGACAGCTTCAACAGGGGATCGAAAATATTGATGAGCGCTTGGCGATCAATCAACGCAGCCGACAATGCCGGGTCCAGCGTGACAAACGGTTGGTCAATGCCTACGTTGAGTGTGCCGCCTTGATGGATGTGGCTATGGACCGCCGGCTTCAATGATGACGCACTGGCAACCCCCGGTATGAGCATAATACCCAAGAGCATTGCCGCGGATCCGAGGGACACACCATATTTTGCGCGCATAGATCATTCCTCCTCCATGGCCACGGGGACGATAACGCACGCTCCCCTAGTCTTTGCGACAGCGAAGTGAGACGACACAACGATGGTACGTGCCATACCCCAGAGAATCGAGGGGGATTGTGCTCGGAATGGAACACATCCAGCATGGCGGCCACCGTATTCGAACATGTTCCACACGGATTCTCCGGTTCCTGCCAAAAGTACAAAATATTTCCATAACTGGTCGCGATCCGACGGAATTCCCCGAGCAGGCACTCCGGTTCGTCAATCCGGCTCGATTTGCCCCGGGGCCACACCCCCCTTCTTCAATCCATTGACCGCAGCGACAGAAGAAACGGATAATGGGGCCAACTTCGATCGTTTCCTAAGGTGGGAAAATACGTGATAGACCTGCATGCCCATGTTCTGCCCGGACTGGATGACGGACCTAAGACGATGAGTCAGAGCCTCGACCTGTGCCGGCAAGCGGTATCGGACGGTACGTCCGTCATAGTCGCCGTAGCTCATGCCAATCATCCCGACTTCGCTCCATACCCGACCCCGGCCTATTGGGATGCCTTGACCTCGGTCCAGGCACACCTGGCTAAAGAGTCGGTGCCGTTGACTCTTCTGCCGGCCATGGAAATTCGTTTGGGCCCCGATGTGGTGGAGGGCTATCGGCGCGGCGATTACTTGGCCATTGGCGAGTCAGGCTGCATCTGCATTGAATTGCCGCCCACGGACTTTCCGCTGTATACGTTGGACATGCTGTACCAGCTCGGCCTGGAGGGGCTCCGTGTTCTCCTAATCCACCCGGAACGGAATCGCGCGCTCCGGAAACATCCTGACTTCGTGGATCAACTTATCAACAGACAGATTGTGGGGGTGGCCTCGGCCGGCAGCCTGCTGGGCCAGTTTGGAGAGGAGGCGCGTCAAGCCGTGTGGACCTTCATGGATCGCGGTCTCATCCAAAGCGTGGCGAGCGATGGGCATTCCGTCGACCAGCGGCCGCTGCGTCTGACTCCCGCCTGGGAGAAGGTCCAACAGCGCTATGGGGCAGATGTGGCACAAAAGATGCGGGAGACAGTGCCACAGATGATGATGGAGGGCATGCCGGTCGCACTCGAGCCCTGGGCGCCCATCAAGAGAAAATGGTGGAATCGGTTGGCGGGCATTCACTTATGAGCAGCCGCTACACGCCTCTAGCGCGACGGGATGCTGGGCGAGCCGATCCGCGACTTTGCCTCAAGAGGACAACCCCTAGTCCTGCCGTATACCCGTATGCGGCCAAGCTCGTTCCCAAAGCCAGGCCACGGCCCTGCAAAGCGTGAATGAGCAAGATGTCGGCGGTCACGTTGATGCTGGTAGACACCAGCGTGAGCAAAGGCAAGAACTTGGTCTGCTGAAGGGACAGGACGCTTTTCGTCAGCAGTTGGGACAAAGCCATGGGGAACAGTCCGACTTCAAAAAAGGGCAGGATGCCCACCGTGAGGGTGGTGGAATGCTGGTTAAAGGCACCGTGCTGATACAGGATATGAATGATGAGGTTTCGGAAAAGGAACATCACCCCGGCCGTCGACACGGCGATAAGTCCAATGCCAAGGCCCGATTTCCGAAGCAGGCGCTGCCAATCTTGAACATAGCCATCCGAATGCAAGTGTGAGAGGCGCGTGAAAACGGGTGTGACCAGGGGCTGCACAATGAGGCCAAGGGGGAGTTGGACAAGAAGCATGCTATAGTTGAGGGCCGCGATGGTACCGGTTGCCAGTCCCGACGCAAAGATGCGGTCGACGATTAGCCCGATGGCTCCGGTCAGGGATGTCACGATGACGGGAACGGCCAGCCGCATCAGCCGGCGGGTTAACGGGTGGTTCAAGGACCACCGGAACTGCAGCGGGACGCGATATCGATATAAGCTCACTAAGAGAATCAGAACCTGCGACACAACACCCGCGGTAAAGCCCCAAGCCACTCCGCGTATGCCCATGATGGATGACAGGGTCACGATGGCCGTGATGCGCACGATGTTCATGACGACGGGGGCCCAAGCGGGCGGCGCATAGAAATCCAGCGCCTGCAGCAGCGCGGAAAAAAGACCAGCCCACAACCAGAAGATTACCGTAGGCATCATGATGCGGGTCATGGACACGGTCAGGGCATATTCCGGTCCCGAGAACCCGGGCGCTAGGGCATGGATAAGGCGGGGGGCTTCCATAAATCCCCCGAGGCCAATCGCCGTGGCCAACACCGTGATGAGGGTAAAGACTTCTTGCAGAAAGGCTTTGCTATAGCCCGGCTGGGCTGATTTTCGGGATTCGACGTAGAGTGGCACCACTAAGTTAGCGACGGCGCCATTGAGTGCACCGAACAAGAGGTTCGGCAGCACACTCGCCATGAGCCAGGCATCGGTGGCCATGGACGTGCCAAAGAATTGGGCCATCAAGAATTCGCGGCCATAGCCCAGCACCCGGCTGACAGCGGTAGCCGACGCAATCGTGGCGGCGCCGCGTTGAAGCGTACTGCGCCAACCGGAACCTATTTTGGTCACAGAGGTTGCCTCTTCGCTTGCCATTCCCTTACCCCAAGGTCCGTCATGATTGCCTGCGTATTTGGACAAATCGGTTCGCGGGGGATGCGCCTTTTGAAAGGTCAGCCGCGCGCTCTCTAGGGATCTCCCCTCGCAAGGCTTGTTCTCATGATATATGGAATTACATGGAAAAACTAGCAGATAATTCCGTTATGGGGACGCCGCGCTAGCGCCACCGAACCGGGGAGCGAGGCGGACGTCCGGTGAGAACGCGGGCTACGTCTTCCAGCACCAGGGTGGTGGTGCGTGCCAGCGCTTCTTCGGTCAAGCCCGCCAAATGGGGGGTCAGGTACACATTGGGATAGACAGCCAGACGGTCGGGCAGTTCGGGCGGCTCCTTTTCCCGCACATCCAAAAATATGGAACCTTTGGCGCCTTGCTCGAGACGATCCCGTAAGGCGTTCTCGTCAATCAGTCCGCCGCGGGCGGTGTTGATGAGGATGGCATCATCCGGGAAATGGGCCAAGGTTTCGCTGTTCAGCATGTGGTATGTATCCGGCCGCAGGGGGGCGTGCAGGGTTACGGCATGACTCACCGCCAATAATTCTGCCACGGACGCCATGGGCGTCACCGTGCCATCGGCGATTAGGGCATGGAAGGGGGCCAAATGGGGATCGTAGGCGCGTACCGCCATGCCCATCAATCGAGCTGCTCGCGCCACGCGGCTCCCGATGTCGCCCAGGCCAACCAATCCTAAGGTTTTCCCATACACTTCACGGCCGCCCATGTTGCGGCGCCAAGTCCCGCTCTTGGTGTCTTCCACCCAGGTTTGCCAGGGCCGTGCGGCATACAGCAGCGCTCCCATCACATACTCCACCACCGCGATGGCATTGGCCCCGCGGGCATAGACGACGTTGACACGCCGGGTTTGACAGGCGTCGACGTCGATGTTGTCGAGGCCCACGCCCAGTCTTCCCACCACCCGCAGGTTGGGGCAAAGGTCCAGCAGCGCTGCGTCCACCCGGGTGTTGTTGCGGACCACCAGGGCTTCCGCGTCCTGCGCGGTGTGGGTCAAGCCGTCTCTATCAGCCCAGAGTTCGGGATCATAGAGGACCGGCCGCGGCAGGTGGTCGAGAAGCTCAATGCCCTGCTCATTCATCCACTCGGTCACCAGGATCAGTCGAGACACCCCCCGGAAAATAATGGAATACCTAATCGGGCTGGCAATTCCCCCTTGATGTTTCGTATTCACAAAGCACGCTTTTTATAATGACCAAGTAAGGATTGGGGGATTTCGAGAATGTCGTCCGTGGGATTGTTTCTTAACTTCTTATGGGCCATGTTGTTGGTTTTGGCTCTGGCCTATGTGGCGGCACGGATGCTGAAGAAGATTGGGTTCGGGAAGTCGAGTCCCTCGCGCTATTTAAACCAGATCGATTACCTCTCTTTAGGGCCTAAGCGAGGCGTGGCGCTTGTGCAGGTGGTGGACAAGACGGTTGCCTTGGGAGTCACCGATCAATCCATCTCTGTGATTATGGAAATCGCCCCAGAGGCAATGGCTGAGCGGGCGACCTTGCCATTGGACGGCGTGAACGGCCCGCCCTCTTTGTCCCAGTTTGCGGAAGAGATGATGCGTCGGATCAAGCGGGATGGGCGCGAATGAGAACATGGCTTCGCCGTACGGCAATCGGGGCGATCGCCGGGGCGGCTTTGTTGGCTGTGTCTGTCCCCGCCTGGGCGGCCAGTACGGGGGGCTTCCCCAGCATCTCCATCAATGCCGGACATGGGGCCGCTCCCAGTCAAACGATTGGGATTCTGGCGCTTCTGACCCTGTTAACCTTTGCTCCTGCCATTTTGCTGACCATGACCGCCTTCACGCGGGTGGTGACGGTACTGTCTTTTGTGCGGAGCGCCTTGGGCTTGACGCAAACCCCTCCCAACCAAGTGTTGATTGGGTTGGCGCTGTTTCTCACATTCTTTATCATGTCGCCCACGCTGTCGGCGATTAATCACCAAGCTTTGCATCCCTATTTGACGGGGCACATGTCCTTGAACCAGGCGGGCCAGCATGCCCTGGGGCCTTTGCGGACGTTTATGTATCATCAGACCCGGACATCAGACTTGGCGCTGTTCTTAAACTTGGACCATATCAAGACGCCCAAGAACTTGGCCGGCGTACCGACCATGGCGCTCATCCCGGCTTTTATCATTTCGGAGCTCAAGACGGCTTTTGAGATTGGGGTGTACATCTACATTCCCTTTGTGGTCATTGACATGGTGGTGAGCACCATCTTGATGTCCATGGGGATGATGATGGTGCCGCCGACATTGATTTCACTGCCTCTGAAACTGCTGTTGTTCGTTCTGGCGAATGGATGGAGCCTGGTCGTCCAGTCGCTGGTGATGTCGTTTCATGGAGGGTAGTCATGTTCGATCACGCGCTCCAGCTTAGTCAATCGGCGATGGTCACGTCAGCCATCGTTCTGTTGCCGCTGCTGGCGGCGTCTCTGCTGGTGGGTCTGCTCGTGGGCATTTTCCAGGCCACGACCCAGATCCAAGAAATGACGCTCTCCTTTCTGCCCAAGCTGGCTGTGGTGGGCATTATGCTGTATCTCGGAGGGCCCTGGTTTCTCCGCATTCTTACCACCTTTATGGCGCATGACCTCTCAACCTTTTGGCACGTGGTGAACCTGCCTTGAGGGAGCCCATTTTACCCCTAAAAATTGGGGGTTCCAGGGCCGTTTTCCTTAGAATGAAAAGGGATCCGGGAAGCGGCGAGGGGCTCTCTTGGACGGATAGACGATGACGCTCTCACTGCAGTTGACGGCCCTGACCACAACCTTTTTTCTGGTTACGGCGCGGGTGGCGGGCATCATCGTGACAGCTCCCCTGTTTAGTTCGACCTACATTCCCCGCATGCTGCGGATCGCGATGGTATTCATATTAGGGTTGGTCTTAGCACCGGGGCTGCACATTGCGCCTTCCATGACCGCAGGCCCGGCGCTGGTATTGGGCATTGTGGTGCAGTTTGCGGTGGGTACGATGATGGGACTGATTTTGGCCCTGTTTCTGAGTCTTTTCGGGATGGCGGGCCAAATCATCACCTATCAGTTGGGAGTCGGATTGGCGGTCGCGGCCAACCCGGGACTGTTGTCGCAAGGATCGTTTCTGGCGGAATGGAATACGTTGCTGGCCACGTTCGTGTTTGTCGTCGGCGGGGGCCCGGAACTTATGGTGACGGCCCTTCATTACAGCTTTCAGGCCATCTCCATCAACGCTTTGGTGATCCCGGCGGCCTCGTTCGGATTTGTGACGGGACTGTTTCAGACGGCGCTGGAAGTCGCGATTCTGGTGGCGGCTCCGCTAATCATTACGGGGCTTATTGTCAACTTAAGCGTCGGGGTGCTGGCCCGCACGTTTCCCCAAATTAATGCGTACTTTTTCGCCTTGCCGATTAACTTTGGTTTGAGCCTTTTGATTTTCGTGGCCATCCTGCCCTTGATGCTGTCGGTGATGCCCACGATTTGGCACCAGGCTTGGACGGATGTGAGCCGGCTTTTAGTGTTCTTGGAAGGGAAAGCGTAGATGACAGTCGCAGTCGGCCTTGTTGGCCGAGCACCGTGGCTTATGGCAGAACGAACTCAAGCCCCTACTCCACGGCGTCGGCAGCGGGCTCGAGACGAAGGGCAGGGGTGGTTCAGCCCCGACTTTCAAGCGGCACTGGCCCTCCTGGTGGCAGTGTTGATTTTGCGCTGGTATTTGCCCTGGTCAGGACGGCAGTTAGGCACCATGGAGGCAGCCATCCTTGGGATGGTTCCGGGTCCGCACTTCGCGAGCACGTGGTATACGGCCGCTGCCACAGCCGCCCATTCCGTCGTCAACGTACTGCTGCCGATTACCCTCCCACTGATGGCGGTGGGATTAATCGCGTCGTTGAGCCAGACCGGGCTCAAGTTCAACTTTACCCGCTTGGCGCCGGACTTTACTCGCTTGGATCCCTTCGCGGGGCTCCAACGCATGTTTTCGGTTCAAGGGGTTTGGATGCTGGTCAAGGGTCTCTTGAAAATGGCCATCATCGGGGTGTCCGTGGGGCTTTTGATATCGAGTCAGCTCCATGCCTACGCCGAACTCATCATGATGCCGTTGGGACAAGCCTTGTCTGAGTCGGCAAAGCTTTTAATCGCCGTATTGGAGCGGGCCACGGCCGCCTTCTTCCTGATGGGGATTGTCGATGCGGTATATCAGTTCCGGTCTTTCGAGCAAGGGCTGCGCATGTCCCATGAGGAAATCAAGGATGAGATGAAGGACGTCGAGGGGGACCCTCGTGTTCGTGGCAAGCGCCGGGAGATGCACCGCCGGTTCATTCAGACCGGCATGCGGGAGGTCAAGAACGCATCTGTGGTGATCACCAACCCGACGCACTACGCTGTGGCCTTGAAGTGGGACGATCAGGTGATGCCGGCTCCCGTGGTGGCCGCCAAGGGCACAGACGAAGTGGCGCTGGCGATGCGGGAGATTGCCTATGAGAACAGCATCCCCATCGTGGAGAATCCGCCATTGGCTCGGGCCCTGTATTTAGTGCCGTTGGGTGAAGTGATTAAAGAAGAGCACTACCAAGCCGTGGCCGACATATTGGCTTTCATCATCCGGCGCAAACGGGGAGGACGGGTATGAGACTGAACATCCGCACCATTCTCCGTGAAGGGTTCGTACCGGTCGCGGCCGTCGTCGCGATCTTAATGTTGGTCATTCCTGTTCCGCCCTGGGTATTGGACTTCTTCCTCCTGGTGAACATCGCATTATCGGTGACGGTGTTGGTCAGCACCATGTTTATCGACCAGGTGCTGGAGCTCTCCGTGTTCCCATCCCTGCTGCTTCTGACCACGCTGTTCCGGCTCGCCTTGGAGGTCACGGCGACCCGGCTTATCTTGCTTGAAGGCGATCCCGGCACCGTGATTCAGACCTTTGGCCGACTGGTTGTGGGCGGTAACGTGATCGTGGGGATTATCATCTTTATTATCCTGATCGTCATCCAGTTCATGGTCATCACCCGCGGTGCCGAGCGAGTATCTGAGGTGGCCGCCCGATTTACGTTGGATGCCATGCCCGGCAAGCAGATGGCGGTCGATGCGGAACTCAACGCCGGTCTCATCCGGGAAGACGAGGCCAAGCGGCGGCGCCAAGACATCGAGCGAGAGGCTGACTTCTACGGAGCGATGGATGGTGCCTCCAAGTTTGTGCGCGGAGATGCTGTGGCGGGTATCGTCATCGTCGTCATCAATATTGTGGGTGGCCTCATCATCGGTATGGTGCAGCGCCACTTGTCCATTGGAGTGGCTGCCAGCACCTACACCATCCTGACGGTCGGTGAGGGACTCACCACCCAGATTCCAGCGCTTCTGCTCTCCACCTCGACTGGTATTCTGGTGACCCGCTCGGGCGCCACCGGGAGCACCCTCACCAAGGATGTGCTGGGACAGTTGACCTCCCTCCCCCGGGCGCTCTACATCGTGTCCATCGTGCTGGGGCTGCTGGCCTTGTGGCTTCCTCCTTTTGTCCCCCTGATTCTGGGCGGCGGGGCATTCTACCTGGCTTGGCGCATGGATGAGAGCCAAAAGAAGGAAAAGCACGCCCAGGCAGAGAAGAAGCGTGTCGAAGGCGAAAATCTCAAAAATCGACCGGAATCGGCACTGAACCTCGTCGGCAGCGACGCTGTCGAATTGGAGGTCGGGGTTGGATTAGTTCCTTTGGTCGGTGGCGAGGCCGGTCAAGATTTGCGTGAGCGCATTTCGTCATTGAGGCGCCAAATTACGGTGGAACTGGGTGTGGTGATTCCTCCCATCCGCGTTCGCGACAATCTTGAACTGCAATTAAACCAGTACCGCATCAGAATACGCGGCGCGGAGATTGTGACAGCTGAGGTACGACCGGACCGGTTCTTGGCGATGGGGGGTGGCGAATTGGGCATCGACACGGCGGTGGCAACCACCGATCCGGTCTTTGGTCTGCCAGCCTTCTGGATTCGCGAGGACTCGCGGGACCGTGCCGAGATGGCGGGTGCCACGGTGATTGACCCCGGATCGGTGATGGTGACGCACCTGGCCGAAATTATCCGCCGCCACGCCTATGAGATTATCGGCCGACAAGACGTCAAGCTCCTCATCGACCACGTGCGGCAGACGCATCCGGTGGTGGTTCAGGAGTTGATTCCGGACTTGTTAAGTTTGGGCGAGGTGCAGCGGGTGTTGTCCAACCTGTTGCGCGAGCGCGTATCCGTCCGCGACTTGCCAACCATTTTAGAGGCCTTGGCGGACCGAGCCAGGCTGACCCACGACATTGATGTGCTGACCGAGTCCGCGCGGCAAGCGATTGGTCGGCACATTACCCGAGGCTTAATGCGGCAGGGCACCCTGCATGCCTTGGTGCTGTCGCCAGAGGTAGAGGCAGAAATCCGCAGTTCCATCGAACAAACCGATCAAGGCAACTTCTTGAATTTAGATCCGGCCAAGGCACAGCAAATCTTTCAAAGCATTCGCGACTCGTTGACTAAGCTTCCGCAGGGGGCTCCGCCTACCATCATTACTTCTCCAATCATCCGCATGTACCTGAAGCGGCTGACAGAGCGGATGTGGAGGGACATGGCGGTGCTCTCCTACGCCGAGTTGGGAAGTGACATTTCTGTGAAAACGGTTGGGGTGGTGTCCTTATGATAGTCAAACGGTTTTCGGGACGAACGGCCGAAGAGGCACTCGCGATGGCTAAGTGGGAACTGGGCGAAGACGCGATTATCCTCTCGTCCGGGAAGGCCCGGGAACACTGGTGGAAGTTTTGGCAGAACGGATTCCAAGTCCTCGTGGCCACCGACTACCCGCGCCGCAACGGGGCGACGGCGGCGCACGAGGCTGCACCGACGGTACTGGCCGATCGGGATCCGGTCGTACAGGTTAGTGCTCGGCCCAATCCCGCACCTGCAGCCGCCCCGCTTTATGCCCCGCCTGAACCGATGCGGGATCAACGGCTTGACCACGTGCTTGAGATGCTGGAGGGGTTAGGGCAGCGTCTGGAGCGCATCGAGGGCCAGGCTGAAGGGGATGCGGCCGCGGCCTATGAATGGTTTCAGTCGCGCGGCGTGGCCGACCTGTGGGCACGTCGGTTGGCCGAGTCAGCCGCGCACTATCAGGAAGAGCACGAGGTCGAGATCGACGAAGGTGCGGCAAAAAGTCTTTTAGAACGTTTTGGTCCTCCAGCTCCGATCGCCTTGGC
>JAJZAN010000113.1 GCA_021799435.1 Bacillota bacterium
AGAGGGTGTCAGTGCTCTGAATGAGAAGGTCGACCGGATAGCGGCTGAGCAAGATAAGAAATTAATGCAGTACGATAAGCGGATCACGCGGTTGGAGCGGCGGCGTCCTTAGGCCGGAGACGTGGGTCCCGGATTCAACCCTTTGAAGCGGCTATCCACCGAGAAGTCAGGCCGCATGGTATTCCATAGGCCAACCAGAGGGCTCGTCATTAGAGAAATGTGCCCATCGGGCCAACCTGTTCTGATGGCGCCGCTCGTTTCGTGTATTGATCTGAGAGTAATAAACTTGCATTTCGCACCCCTCGCGAGAGGATGCCTTGCCTAAGGGCCATCGTCATCCCGCGGGAATCTGGGTGAACCGGCGTGAATCGACCCCCACCAGGAGAAGCGCTTGGCGTTGGACGATCGTCAGTTCGCTACGACTGCGATGAAGCCTGCCGGCCCCATCCCGCCAATGAATCACTTGGATGGGCGTCACAATTTCCTTCAGACGCTTGGTGGTGGGGGCGGGTTGCAGCACCTTGTGCGGATAGGGCAGGCTCATCCCCCAGCGTTGCTGGTTTTGGCGCATGACCGCTTGCATGCAGCGCCACAACAACAGAGCCATGTAGACCACGTACACGTAGGCCGTAATTTTCTTGGTGTCCTTTAAGAAGAGTGGGGCAATGGCCAACGGGCCTTTGATGAGGGCGTTGTCTTGTTCCACCACGAACTGGGTCTTGTAGGCCTGTAACAACTCCCGCGCCGTCCGGCGCGGGTCATTCGACACCAGAATAAACGTGCTTCGGCGGAAGCGTTCCACCGCAAGAACCTCGGTGGCGGGCGCCACGCGCGTCACCACGACCTGCCACTGACTGGTCCCGTCCGGCTGCGAGAGCTCCTGCGCCTTATGGGTCACGGTCCAGGCCGCCTCCCGTACCCATTTGGTCCGCGACCAGGTCTCCCAGGCAGCGAGGGCGTCCTCCCGACACGCAAACCGTCGCCGTGCCCAGTGCTGAATCGCCTGGTCGAGACGCTTTGCGTCATCGGCCACCCGCGCCGATTCGCGGGCCTGGGCCTTGGCCTCGAGCGCCGAGGAATGCACCACCACGAGGCGGACCGTCTGGTTCCCCACCTGTCCCGGGGTTTCCCAGACACGGTAGGTGGCGGACTCGTGACGACTCGACAGGGACCCGGCTGACACCCAGTCGCCCGCCGCGGCCGCCGCTACTTTCGTCTCCCGTTCCAAGCCAAAGCTATTCGGGAGGCGCGACACAAAATAAATGTCGGCCTCGCAGAGATCGGCGACCGTGCCGTGGCTGAGGAGTTTGGAATCGGCGACAAAGAGGATTTGCGATCGGATTTCGGGGAGGAGGGCCCGACCCTGACTGAGCAGCGCATCCCGGGTCCACGTGGGATCATCCATATTGCCATCGCAGACGTCGAGGTCGACCGGAATACCATCCGCACGGGCCACCACGCCGGCCACCAGTTGCTTACACTCGGGATGGCCGTCTTTATTGTAGCCGTACGCGGGCAGACTGCCCGCGTCTTGATCCGGATACTGGCCATATAGCGTAATCGTTGTGGTATCGGCATGCGCGGTGGCGGAGGCGGGAAGCCCTAACCGCTCGACGGCTTGCTGACTGAGACCCGCGAAGGTTTGGCCGACTTGCGACTCAAACAGCTTGAGGAGCGCGCGACCCATGGCATCGTCATTGAAATCCTGCGGCTGGCGCTCCGCGCCAAACAGGACTGCGCAATCGAGCTCCGCATAGAATTCTTCTAAGCGATAGAGCGCCCGGGGATCGACCAGGCACCCGATAATTAGGGCTAAAATACGAAGGCCGGGCGAGATCTTACACTGTCTGGGATCCCATGGCACCCGGGCATTCAGAAACTCGACGAGCCCGATCCGCTCGGCCATGGCGGCCGCGACCACGGCAAAACCCATGCGATATCCTTCCAGGAACTCCGGCGTCGCCGGAGGGTGTCCGTGAGCATTCTGTGGTTGGTCCATGCACGATACTTCGCCATGGTCGCGCTCTTTTCCTTTGCACTGCGCCGCGACCGCGAAATTTTTGCTCCAACTGAGACTCTATGGCTGCGAGTGAGAATAGCGACGACGATTGGCGCATCCGAGAGACCCAGGGAGCGTCATCCAAGGGACCTCAGCCAGGGGTGCGAAATGCAAGATAAATGGCATGTCAATGGTCGGCTTCGCTCGAACTGTCACCAGAAGCCACGGATGCGACAAGCCCTATGGAAAGATTTCGATCCATAGGGTTCTCTCCGAGGCTTTATCTGAAGCGTATCGATAAATCGGATTGGCCGCTTCACAAGCCCGCCAACGACGCTGACTGCCCAGTCGGTGGATTCATCTAGAGGTGGGGCCGAAATAACGAACTGGCCAAGGGGAAACTGACTACCGTTGCAAGGAGCGAAAGACCCGTCCTCCGCGCGGATCAGCACAAAGGAAAACCGGTGACGGAGGACGCTACTGACCAGCGACTCAATTTCCTGCAGTTTATGGGCATCGGACGGGTGGAGGGGTTCTTGCCGTGCCGCTCGGGTGGTTCGGTCGTTCTCCCATTGGTTCAAAAACGGATCGTGCGCCTGAGCGAGGATGGCCCGACCGATGTTTTTACGGAAAATGCTGCGGTCCTTACTTTCTTTGACGAAATGGTCGTCAAGCCGCTTTCGAAGACGGTTGGAGCCGGTGTGTGTTCCAACACGGACGATGCGGTTCCGGCCGTGACCCACTTCTCCCTCTTCACGGCAACGATGGCCGATGTGTCCCGAGAAGTACTTACGAGGTTGGAGTCTCACGAGTTACTGGAAAAAATTAAGGTGCGATTCTAGATATATTCAGTAACGGGACCTCATTGGAGTGCAGTTAACCAGACGGCATCGGTCTCCAATTAAGCGAAGAGGCTAACGCCGGGCCCCGTCTAGTTGCCAAATCCCTATGGATGAGGTCCCTATTGATCGACCTGTCGGCTTTCCTCGGCCACAGCTCGAAGGCCAGATGCAGGGATTCGTCAAAGTCCGGTGGACTGAAATGAGCGCAGCGACAACTGAACTTGGACGACCGACGTGGGAAACGGGGTCATCCAGAAAGGGAGATGGCGAAGCAAGACGAACCGACGTCGGTTTGTCTGGCACCTTTGTCACACGATAGGATGTGTAGTTACTGGCGCCGGGCCGTCTCAGGCGCCAATCACTCGGAGGGCCTGATCTCGATCAGCATTATATTGACGCGTCGCCTGAGCCAAATTGGGATGGCCGTGGAGTCGAAGTAAGCTCACCGCCAGATTGCGCAGGGTCGCCATGACACGCGGACCGTGACCGGTCCGAATTTGGGATCGGTCTTCGTCAAACACCACATCGCGCACCCAATGGACTTTGTTTTCGATGCCCCAATGCCCTTGCACGAAGTGCAAGAGATCGTCCGGCGGGGCTTCTTCCGGCAAACAACTCGTGACGCCATAGGCGTACTCGTGTCGGAGAGGCTGGCCCGTGAGGTCGGTCGTTGTGCGTTCGATCCGAAAACACTGTTCGACGCGAGGAAACCACCGGTCGCCGCGCAATACCGTGCTAACCCATATCTTTCGCTGCTCAATCCGGCCATGACCTTTCTGGATTGTCTGGGCCTGAGGGGGGAAAATCCCAGTTCATCTGGGTGAGGTGGCGTTTCAGTCTTCGCTGGTTGTCTTTGACGGTCAACACATAATCGGCCTGTTTCTCATCCACCACGTACTCGGCCAGCGCCGATTGCGTATGCATCGCATCCGCCGTGACCACCCGTCCGACCAGATCCAGGGGCTCGAGCAAGGGGCGCGCAACGGTGATCTCGTTGGTTTTGGTGTCCACCGCCTGCTGGCCCACGACCACGCCGGTTTGGTGGATGACGGCGGCCATCAGATGGCGGGGCCGTTCGGCCCCGTTCCCCGAACCGCGCAAGGTCTTGCCGTCGAAGGCAATGGCCCGTCCCAACCCATGGCGCAGGAGAAACGCATGTAATACTCGATCGAGTTCGTCGGCATCGATCGCTTCGAGGGTGCGACGAATCGTGGGTTCGCTGGGGGGAACGCGGTCAATCGAGTCGTCGTTGCGACGGCGACAGCCTAGACGTTTCAACAGATCCTGGGGCAAACTCTGGGCCCAATCCGCTATCGCCAAGAAACTGCGTGCTCCAGAGAGCACCGCACACACTGCGATCGCCAAAATGGTGGTCTGCGAATGGCGAATCCCCCGTTTCTTGCGGGGATCGGTGACTTGCGCCAAGGCGGCAAGGAGACCCTCGGTCCCTTCCAGGGGGACGCGGTTGATATCGATGCTCGGCGTAGTGGTCCCCACCAGTTCGGGGGCCTCGAAATCGGCCGCCAACCAATACCGGGCCGGTCGCCGCAAGGGGCGGACCCAAATCGTTTTGGGCTGCTTATGCTCTTCCCATTGTCGGCCATGCCGGCCAAATCCCCGCGTCCGCCCGAGGAGGTCCCACCCCGCGGCCCGGTAGCACGTCCCATCAAAACGGCTCGGGTCGACGAAGGTCTCGGCCAAGATCACGGAGTGACCAAAGCGCGCCTCCCAATCGGCGGCGAGCCGTCGCGTATTGAGCGCCAGCACCCGGGATGCCAAATTAGGCAGGCTCCAGCCCGGTAAGATGCAATAGCGGACATTATTGGCGACATAGCGCAAGCGCCGATGTCGCTGATCGTCCGACCAGCCAATCCACGCATCGCGGGCCTTGACCTGCAACGCTGCACTCGCCCACCCTAGGAGGGCCACCCACTCGTCGTCGACCGTCGCGACGTAGCACAAGACCTGACCGACCATGTCGGGTTGGCCCAAGTAATGATACCGCGCCATGAGATCCTTCCAACGCGGCATCTCGTCTTTTGTGACCAGACGAACCCGGACCCGTCGAACCCGCTCCTTCATTAGGTCCTCGGGCGCGTGCGCGCCCGCCTCGGAGACCCCTCGCATGATGTCCATACTCATGTTCTATCAAATTTTTGCTCGGGACGCCAGTGCTATAGCCAAAATGCCGCACTCATCGCATTTTCGTTGACTATGACGCAGCCCTGAGGCCAGATGCCTTTCAGGAGGGAAATGACCCTGTCATGTCGAAATGTATCAAAAATGTGCGGATCCCCTTGATCTCGTTTGGGGGGGTGACCTTAGGCCATTTGCCGCGCCATGGCACTGTCTGGCGTGGCTTTGTTTGGAGGACGTTCTCATGGCTGCACAATCTCCCACGTGGTATATTGCTGTTCCACAATCAGGACATCGAAATTTTGAACGAGCTTTGGCATCGAGTACTTGGGGAGCAAAAAGACGGTCTCAGTTTGTTGACGAAACGGGTCGCGAAATCCAATCGGGAGACACGGTGCACTTTGTCCTATCACCTCGTTGGGCGGGGGATGGACCAACACCGGTCGGGTTCCCGCGGGTGTCACTAGACCGATACGATATTGATGCTGACGTGGTCGTGGTTCGCGTAGCCAGTAACGTATTCGAAGGACAAGACGCGGTCTGGGACGATGACTTGTACCCATGGCGATTCCGGTTCTCGGTGATTGACCGTAAGAACAAAATGCACTTGGGGCCTGGGTTGGTTGACGACGCAATCCGGGACGCGGTGCGTAAATCACTTATCGCTCAGGGGAAGGCCATTTCTCTATCTGTGCCAGAATCATCGAATTTCTTGAGTTCATTGATACTTGAAGTTTTGAATCGCTATTCCGATGCCCGCCGTGAGCCTTTTCCTACCCACGACGTCGCCGAAACGGTGAAGCGAACCGTCCCGCAGGTGCTTCATCAGGTGGTAGACCTGCCCAAAGATCGATACATTGTGTTGTCGTCCGTTGGGCAAGGCAATTGGGCAGCCGTTCCATGGGTGGCCATTTTGGACCAACAAAGAGGCGGAAATATCCAGAACGGCCTTTACGTGGCCATCTTGTTTCCCGCGGATATGAGCAAGGTCGTCTTGGCATTGATGTATGGCGTTACCGGTTCCGGCGGCAGAGAGGGCAGGACTCGAGGTAGTATAGATAACCGTGTAACGACCCTGAGAAAGCGGCTACATTTGGGTGGCACAACTTGGCGCCTTGAGCCCATTCAATTATCCGATCACGGTGTGGGAGCCCAGTATGGTCGGGGTATCGTCTGTTACCAGACATTCGAAAAGGATTCACTACCATCCGATGCCGAATGGAGAACGGTGGTCGACGAGTTACTGGATCTCTACGACGATGCATTCGACGCGATGAGTGGTGCTCCGAATTACGAGTTTGACGACTCCGAGACTGAATTAACAGCAAAGGAAGAGCACGAGTCGTATGGGGTCACGCCGTTTAGCTTGTCTGATGCCCACAATCTCGTAGCCTCCTTGGGGTATCGGATGTCCGCCGACATGCTGTTGAATCTCATACTGTCTCTTTACGTGCGTCCGTTCGTTATTTTGTCCGGACGTTCCGGAACTGGGAAAACCACCATCAGTCGGATTCTTGCGGGATTATTTGGGTGGGATTATCACTTGGTCGCCGTTAGTCCCGCCTGGGCGGACCCGGCAGATCTCCTCGGCTTTGTGAGTCCGATGAATCATGCACGCGTGGCGGGGGCATTGGAGACCCTTCTAACAGCGCAGACATCCAGTGCACTAGTCTGCTTGGACGAATTCAATGTCGCAAAGGTTGAACACTATTTTTCGGACTTTATCAGTGCCATGGATGGGGGAGATGAGTTTCGCTTTTGGGGAGGTATGGCTGGGCTCGAGCGACTAGTACGAGATAGTCACGATGCTCTCAAGCTACCTGACAACCTTTACGTTGTGGCCACCATGAACTTTGACGATTCGGTCCAATCCATCACCCCGCGGGTATTGGATCGAGCGAATCTCATTGAATTCGATGTGGCGACTGCAGAGGATCTTGTCGTGGACCAGAGGTTAGACTGGGAAACTTTGAAGGACCATACGACGTTTGCATGGCCATGGGTCGATTCCATTGAGACGGATGACGAACTGGCCCATGCGGCCATCCAGCGAGTGTGGCGTTCCCTTGAGGGCTCTCGTGGACAGTTCGGGCATCGTGTAGCGCAAGAAATGTATCGGTACGTGGTGGCCGGTATGCCGTTTGGAGATGAACTGGCACGGACCGAGGGTCAGCAACGCGAAGCGTTGCTCGATCGGCAGATGGTGCAACGGTTATTACCGAAGTTTCATGGGACAGCCGCGACCCGAGACATCGATGCACTGGCCAAGCTGTTGCAGAACCTGTTAGGGCAAGAGGAGAAGCCGCCGGAGGTTCAAGAACGCCAGAGATTGGTGGACGAGGCTACTAATCTCGGAGTGTATCCACTTACCGTTGCTAAAATTCGTCGCCTCTTGGCGACCTTCACTGAGGATGGCTATGCCTCGTTCTGGTGAGTTGCTGCGGCTCATCACGCCGCTTGCAACAGTTGTCGTCTTGGGGAAAGAGGTAGAACCAATAGGGGGACCTTCAACCAGGGACCTCGTGACGTTCTTCCCCTTTGGTCAGGGGACGTCCATTGAGCCTGCGGAGCGCCGACCTTTTTATGACGATGTTCCATATGAGATACAAGTTAGTGGCCCAGCGCCGGTGGAGATAACCCTTGGCGGTCGTCCCTTGAATCTTCGGTGGATTCGGCACGGCACTGTGTGTTTGGCCACGGACGTCATCACGTTCCATCAAGTCGGATGGGCCGAATTGCGGGTAGGCGATGCTGGCGTACGGATTCGTGTCGCTTCGCGGAAATTGGACTACGAGACTGATTATCAAGAAATGGTTCGTGACTTGGAAAACCAAGTACGTGGCTTGACGGCGCGACTCGTGAGCCACCTCGTTAACCCTATGAACGGGTCCGAGGAGGCCATGGACTTGTGGAGTTATTGGTTGGCCTTGCTCGAGAGGCTGTGGTCGGACTTGAAGCGTGACCTGGCCCATGCGTGGCGAACATTACCCCCGCAGTTGAGGTTCGAAGACCACATGGTACAGGTAGATAGAATTCGAAAGCCCAGAGGACGAGACGTGGTTGCCTTGAGTCGGGGCAATCCCCGTATTCTTTCGCAAATACGGCAGTGGGAGGACTTGACCCCAGAGCGCTTATACTTGGTTCAGTTGGCGGGCGATATCCATCGACGACTAAATCGGATACAAGCTACAGCCCCGGACATGAAGGAGAATCGTCGCCTAGCTGCAATCGCTCAGGATATTGGCGGCCTCGTTCACGCCCTGGCAAACGAGTCTGGCGTTGAGCGCGTTTCAGGGACTCCAATGATACCGTCTTCGCCTATTGCTCAGTCTCACCCGGCTTTACACCGGGTAATTCGATGGCATCGCATGCTTCAGCGAGGTTTATTTCCCGACGGGGCGAGCTTCTTCGTGGGTCAAAAGAATATGAGCCTCTTATACGAATATTGGTGCTACCTAAAAATCGTTCGGATTCTAGTGGATGAGTCGGGTGGGGAATTGGAGGTCGAACCGATGGCTTCCGTGAGACCTCAAGACATTGCTTTGGGCGCCGGAAAGGGGTCGGCAGCCCGTGTCAAACTTCGAAATGGCCGTCGCGTCACTATTACGTACCAGCGCCTGTTTTCGGGTCTGCCGACCGTAGGTCAGCAGCCAGATCACGTTGTTGAGTTAGTTGGACTGGGTTCGTTAGTATTCGACGCAAAATATCGGTTTGAGATAGAACCCGAAAACCAAAAGTGGTATGGCGCAGGGCTGCCCATACCGCCTGTCGGCACCATAAACAGCATGCATCAATATCACGATGCCATTGTGTTAACTGGAGCACCGTATACGCGGTTAGTTGACCGAGCTGTCGTGTTGTTTCCCTTGCCGCGGCAACATTACGAAATGTGGCGAGAGCACCGTTTTTATCGCAGCATTGACGCTGTGGGAGTCGGTGCCATTCCCTTGTTGCCCAGCGGCACTGATGAATATCTGAGGAACGAAATACGCCGCTACTTGCGCGGCGAAGTGGAGCAGAATACACGTGTTGGATTTGCGCTGAAAGTTCCCGTTCAGGGAGGTCAATTATGACAAGGGAGCCAGTGAGAAGCGGTTTTCGCTTGCCGACCATCAGTTTTTGTTGCAAAACTTCCCTGTGCAATCGGCCTAATGGGCTTTGCTAATGGTGCTTTTCACCAGTCGCCATACTCGTGATGACGGTTGACATCAACCCGCTTCAGACTGTAAAATAGTAGAGCGGTTGTGGCGATGCACGACAACCGAAACAACTGAATAATATGGATGGGTGCCCGAGAGGCTAAAGGGGGCGGTCTGTAAAACCGCTGGCTAGCGCCTACGTTGGTTCGAATCCAACCCCATCCACCATCACATCGCGGGGTAGAGCAGCCAGGTAGCTCGTCGGGCTCATAACCCGGAGGTCGCAGGTTCAAATCCTGCCCCCGCAACCAATTTTGCTCACGTAGCTCAGCAGGTAGAGCACGTCCTTGGTAAGGACGAGGTCACCGGTTCAATCCCGGTCGTGAGCTCCATTTTATTTTTGCGGCTATTTTACGCCAAGCAAATAAATAAACACCAATAACCCTAACAACACGATGACGCCGCCCATCACCAGCGGCAGCTTGGAAGCCGGCAAGACTTCGTTGCGATAGACATGGCCGCGGACTATACGAAAATGGAGAGTGGCCACTGCGGCCACCAAAATTCCTGTACCGACAGCCGCAAGTCCTAAATAGGTCTCGCTGAACGGGTGCTTCGTTGTGGTAACATGCCCTATATGAAGATGAATGAAGAGGTTAAATTTCGAAATCACGAAACCAAAAGCCATCAGGGAAATGCCTGTCCGGATCCAGGACAAGAAGGTCCGCTCGTTGGACAGAAGAGTCCGGTTGTTGGGCTTTTGGGCCAGGATGACTCACCTCCTTCTTCACCGGGCCTAGTGTTTCCCATCTTTGAGCCGGATGTGCATGTCGCTCTTGGAGCAGTCGCCGACCAGGTCTCATGGCTTCATGCGCATGAATTTTCGCATCGCTTCAAGTTGGTCTACATGGACCCGCCGTTTTACTCAAACAAGGACTATGGCGCGTTTTCGGACGAATGGGCCTCTCTTAACGAATATCTCGATGAGATGAAAGGGTGGCTGCACAGCATTCGCCCGTGGATCCACGAAAGCGGATTCCTGGTGCTCCACTGCGATTACCATGCATCCCACTATCTGAAGGTGATGGGCGACGAGATATTCGGGTATCCCAATTTCCGCAACGAGTGGGTATGGCACTACACAGGCCGGCGCACGCCGGCCGCACTGCACGTAAATAGCAAACATGACGTACTGCTGGTTTGGGCAAAATCACCGGCAGCTCGGATGAATCCGGTGTATGACGACTGGAACCGCGACGACTACGTCGCCATGAAGAAACAAAAAGTCCATCGTGATGAAACGGGCCGCGAGTGGATTTGGGGCCACCAAGGACGCGGTAAGTCCCACGCATATCGCATATATCTAGATGAGCATGTGTCTCGAGGCCGCGCCATCGACACCGTGTGGGACATCCCTATTA
>JAJZAN010000017.1 GCA_021799435.1 Bacillota bacterium
GATACTGCCGTTATCCAACAATTTTTTTGGTCAGCAATACTGAATTTCCAAGGCGATCTGGATGCGATGGGCCGGGGAATCTATCTCTACTGGAATGAGTCGGGGGCCATTATTGATATTGCCACTGTCCCCCTCGATGAGTGCGGGGATCCCCCCACGGGATCGGCTCCGGTGGCGCATTTGTTGGAAGAATTCAAGATTCCGCATGCAGTCGGCCCCTATCGGTTCGGCGGTACGGACTGGCTAAGCTGGCGCGAAGCACAGAACATGATGCAAGAGGTAGCGGAGAAAGCCCGTCAGTGGGTCAAGGAATTTGCGGAGCCTGTATTTGATTCTTGAGTCCCTATTGCGGGATGCCGGATTCATTACGAGATAGGAGGAGAACCCATGAAATGGATTATCCTGGTCGCGATCATCGCCTTTCTGCTCGGCTGGGGGCTTCATGGTTCGTTATCCATTGGCCCATCGCCTCACGGCGTCAGTTGGAACGGGAATGTGCAAGTAGTGAAGACAGGGGGACAATAACATGCGCAAAATTTGGTTACTCGCCCCGGCTAGCGCGTTGGTGTTAGCCGGTTGTGGGGTACAAGGCAATCTCAATGCGACACCGCAGGGGCACAATAATTACAAGATTTCGGGGCATGTCCACTTGACGCCGCCCTCGACGGTGCCCAGCTCGGCTCCATCGTTCTCGGCGCAGACCTCATCGTCTGCGCCCTCTCATTCGGTATCCCCATCGCACTCGTCTGCACCGCCATCGAGTCATTCGTCGGTGCCCCCATCCTCAGCCCCCCAATCGTCCCCATCGCATTCGGCACAACCGACTCAATCCTCATCCTCCCAATCATCGCAATCGTCTGCACCCCCATCGCAAACGGGTCAGGGGTCCGATGGCTGTGGTCCGGCGTGTGCAAACCACTCGCAACAAACGACCCCGCCATCTGAACCGCCGACCACCGGCGTCAGTTGGAGTCCTCTGACGCTGAATGATTCCGGGGGTCCGGCCAATCCGCTGGCGGTGCAGATTTCCGTGGCCGTGCCCTCGACATTTTCTGATGGCCCGGTGTTCACGAAAGGCCAGGGCTATCTCGTGACGGAAGAAACGGGGAGTCCTGCCGGTTACCACAACGAACCCCCCGCATTTTTTAAAGTCAGTCTCAGTCAGTACCCCCGCACGGATTTAGGGATGTATCCCATTCCCGGGGGCTTGCAACCCGGGCCATTGGGCAACGGAAGCTATCAGACAGCGGAAGCCTTCAATGGATCGTTTGGGGATTCCATCACCGTCTTTATGCCGCACCTCCCGAATGGCAATGTGGGTACCGTCAATATTGTCGTCCCGCAAAACCATGCGGCCTGGCTCCAGGTCATGTTACAAAGTATCAAGGTGTATTCTTAAGGGAATGAGGGGTATTCGGGATGCGCTACAATGTCTATAACACACCCACTAATAAGAGGAGGAACGATGATGATATTAGATTGGAAAGACGACTGGAAAGCATGGGGGATCGATTTCAACGAGGCTATAACGACTCACGCAATCTCTTTTCACCGGAAAGACCATGGCTATGCTATCTATTCGGATAAAGATGGGCTCTATCTCTATCTGGTCGATATGGATGGGAATGTGGGGCGATTCGATGCGGGGGACACGCCATATGAAGACTTTGAAGATTGGTTATCTCTCGCACTCGACCAGATTGACATGGATTAAACTAGGAGGCGTGGCGCATGAAATACCGGAGCTATCATCATCCCACCGAACCCGTCAGGTGTTCGCAATGTGGGCAGGAGTACCCACCGAACACGGCCATTTGTTATACATGCAACCGCTATTTGATTAACGACTGGATGGGGGACATGGGGACACCGGACAACCAGGTCCGGGGACCACAAATGCCCCTCACCCCCGACCCCGATGATCCGGTGGATGTGGATTATCGGACCATCGATGAGACACCACCCCGTCAAACAGAATGGCAATATTTGTGGGGACGTGACCCGGCAGATCGGGACTTCCATGCCCGATTTTTGCGTTGGCGCAAAGCTCTGGTGATTATGGCCGCAGGTTATGGCACCTTCCTGGCCTTCATGGGGGTCCAGAACTACCGAACCAGTTTACACAATGGCGTCCCGCAATCCGCCGCGACCTCGGCGCAATCGGTCCAGTCTTCCTCATCGGGTCAGACCATGACATTACATGGCACCGTGAATGCCTATGGGCAAGCCACCGCTCCCGTCATTATTTGGCAATATGCCGATGGCAAGTGGGTGCATGAACAAGGCACCGCTCTCCTGGACACCGGCGGCGGTCAGCAGTCGATTCTGAATGGGTCGGCCTTGAAAGCGAATGGGGGGTTGTATAATCCCAATCTCGGCACCGTGCAGAACCAAGGGATTGGAACCGGTAGCATCACGGGGTACATGTGGCCCCATGTGTTTGTGGCACCCGTGACCGCGCCGCATGCCTACTTTATCGCCAATAAAACGCTCCCCAGTGGTTTAGGCAAGGCGGTCGATACCCAAGAAGTGCTCAACATTGGACTCGGCACCCTGGACCAGGGCCAATTCCATGTGAACGGCACGACATGGACCTGGACGTATCACATCCAGTCGGCGTCACAATAGCGTCAAATGGTGGGGACACGCATGGGGACACGCAAACCCGCAAAGCCTGATGGGATGGGCAGGAAAGACGGAACGCAAGCTAATATTGTGTCACCTGCTATGGAGGTATCAAAAACAGTTGACATGGGGTCGTGCCGGATCTATGATGGAGTCAGGACGGAACACAGGATGATTCAGTGAGGCGTGCCGAATCCGTATCAAGCCGGAACGGATATCTTTTGTCCTCAGAATTTGATATCATCAAGGCACGATCTGGAGTCCGTCCGAATACTTTTCAGGAGGTTTCTGATGAACATTACCATCCAAGTGCATACCAACCGTGTGGGCGAAACCGCGCATATTGTCGGCATGCTGGAACGCATCATGACCCACCTCGCTAAGAATCCCGTGGATTTTTCCAATGAAGATCCGCGCAACATCCATCGGGTGGAATGGGATGACATCAGCGGAGATGAAATTGTGACGCTGAATGAACTGGCAAAACGTTTTGCGATTTCGCCGCAGTGGATGCGTGAATTGGCGAAGAAGCCCGGATTCCCCGTATCCTATAACGCCCAACATCGCAGTAACGTGTCGGTGCGGGCAGCCGCCGCCTGGCTCGCCAAACATGGCCCTCCGGCCAAAACCCGCCGGACCGTGAATATTCCCGTGTACCCCGACATTACAATCCAGGAGGAATCAGCGAATGACCCGTCATCGTCTGGGCCAAGCATGGATGAAAGCGTCCACTAAGAATCTGACCACGCGCCAATGGCTTGCAATCCGCCGCGAAATCCTCGGATCGTCCGATGCCGCCGCGGTGGTGGGACTCAATCCCTATCGGACCCCGATGGCCGTCTGGAACGATAAAATGGGGCTCACCCCCATTGACGACACCGATCCGTCCGAGGCCTCCCATTGGGGCCATGTGCTGGAGCCGATTGTGGCCCGCGACTGGTCCCGCCAAACCGGATATAAAGTCCGGCGCATTAACGCGATCCTGGTCCATGACCAAATCCCGTGGATGGGATGCAATCTCGACTTTGTGTGTACCACCCCGGATGGACCCCGGATTGTGGAGGTCAAAACCACGGCGGAACACAATGCCGGACGTTTTCAGGATGGTGTCCCGGATGACCATTATATTCAAATTCAACATCAACTGATGGTGACGCAACTGCCCTGGGCCTATCATGTCCTGCTCATCGGTGGCCAACATCTCATCTCCACGCGAGTGGATGCAGATACCGAGGTCCAGGCCGCCTTGTCCCAACGGGAACAGGAATTCTGGACCCGTATTCAAACGCAGGAACCGCCGTTAGGCACTGCCTCGGTCGAGGATATTTTGACCTGGCAAGGCGTCCGCAATGACGACACCATTGCCCTCGAGATGGATGCGGCCTGGCATTTTAAACGATATGCCCTCTGGTCCGATCTCGCCAAGAATGCGGAGACGGAGAAAGACACTCACAAAGCGGCCCTCTTGCGATATCTCGGCCCCGCCAAGAAGGGTTTCTGGACCGATGCGGAGGGATTCCACTGGTCGGTGCAAGTGGTGGAGTCTCACCGGGAAACCATTAATAAGAAGGAATTGGATCGGATCGCCCCGGATTGGCGGACCTTCGCGGTGACGGCCAAGACGACGCAGAGTGTGCGCATTACCCTGCCGCAAAAGACCCGACGCCCGGGTGATGAGTCCGGGCGTCTCACTACAAAATAGGAGGTTAACAAATGAACACTACCAAAGGTGACTTAGTGAACAAAATCCAAGGTCAGGATAGCACATCCCCCGCGCCACGTCAAGGCGCGGACACGGCCTTGGTGACGGTCCATGCCCAGCTCGAGAAGATGATCCCCGAAATGCAACGGGCCTTGCCCAAACATTTGAATGCGGAACGCATGGCCCGCCTCGCTTTTACCCTGTTTCGCACGACCAAAGCCCTCCAGGGCTGTTCGATTCAATCCTTGTTGGGATCGGTCATGACCTTGGCCCAACTCGGCCTCGAACCCGGCGTCTTGGGCCAGGCCTACATTGTGCCCTTCAAAGGCATTGCCACGCCCATCATTGGGTATACCGGCTATATTGCCTTAGCGCATCGATCCGGCCAGGTGACCAGTCTGGTGGCCCGGGAAGTGTGCGAAGAGGATGAATTTGATTATGCCTACGGCCTCGAGGATATGATTCACCACCGGCCTGACCCCTCCGTGCCCCGGATTTGGGAAAACTTGTCGGCTGTCTACTTCATCGCCCAATTCAAGGATGGGAGCCATCACTTGGATGTCATGCACAAACCGGAACTGATTGCCCGGCGGCGGCGGAGTCCCGCCAGCCAGAAACCGGACTCGCCCTGGAACCACCCGGAGGATGCGGTGGCGATGGCCCGGAAGACCATTATCCGCAAGAATTGGCGCTATTTGCCGCTCTCCCCGGAATATTTGCGGGCCGATGCGGTCGATGAAATCCCCGTCTCCCACTTTGATCCCGACCAGGCCGTCCCTATCGATTGGGAGATCCCCAATGATGAACCCCAGCCGGCCTCGTCCTAAGACCTACACCACCTGGCATTGTGCGTGTGGGTTTAGCATTGTCGCACACCATATCACGGGGAAGGCACTCGCCTTACGGATTCGGGACCATCAAACGCTCGTTCATGGCGGTCCCGCACCCGGACAACTACGATTTTTGGAGGTGTACGGATGAACGCAAACAATCAGACCCAGGATGTGAGGATCATCCGGTGGGGTGTCATACAACGTTTAGCGGATGACATGGCGATCCTCAAGGACCAGTTCCTCCTGACGGAGGATGCCACGACGATGGATCAGATATTAAATCAGATAGAATCGCTCCGCCAACAGATTCACGATCTGATTCAGTTACCAGGATGGGGGGATCATGATGCGTAAGCCGGTAGATTGGGACGCCCTCGCGGCCCTGGTGACCGAATTTCAAAATGTCTCATCCTGGTTTCAGGAAGCCGTGGAACCGGATGCGGTGGATGCCTGTATCCGGCAGATTCAGACCGTGGAACAGAAGATGCAGGCGTTCATTCGGCAGAACGGGGCGACCCTGTGAAGACGATGCTGATGCTGACGGATGCTGAGCGGGCCTTATTAATCCGTGCCGTCTCCGCCTGGCGTCATCACTATCAAATGTTTCCTTTCTTGTCCGACACGCCGCAAGGCACCCAGGAGGTCCAGCTCTGCCTGGACCTTTTGCGTCGGCTCGAAGATGGAACCCCCAAGGAGGATCGTTAAATGGCCCGCAAATCCTTTCCTTTCATGCCGTTGTACACCCAGGACTGGTTAACGGATGAGAAAGTTTTGACGTACACTTTAGAAGAACAAGGCGCATATATGCGGATTTTGATGCATTTATGGCAAAGTCATGATGCCACGTTGCCCGACAACAATAAACTTTTTGAAAAAATTCTCGGAATTTCTTCGAGTAAATGGAAAAAGTTAAGAAGTGTCCTCATTGATGGACAATTCGCGGCCCTGCACAGCGATGGGGAAATTGTTTGTCAATTCCGCTTGCAAGAAGAATGGCGCAAAGCGGCGGTATCCGATATCTTTACCCACTATAACGAGGAGGATCGGGATGGCTAATAAATCCTTGCCGTTTTTCCCTTTTTACCCAAAAGATTGGCGATCCGATGAGAAAGTAGCCTATCTCACCTATGAAGAGAAGGGCGTCTATGTTGAGTTACTCACTTTTCTGTGGGAGAGTTCGGACGCCACATTACCCGACAACGATAAATTTTTGGCGAGAATTTTAAAAATTACGTCGGGCAAATGGAAAGAGTTGCGGGAGACTCTCATTGATGGAGAATTCGCGGTGTTACAAACTGATGGTGCGAGAATTTCGCAAGAACGACTTTTGTCAGAATGGCGCAAAGCTAATGATATCAAGGCTAGGCGGTCTGATGCCGGGTCTAAAGGAGGCCGACCACCGAAAGCAAATGCTTTGGATTTGCTTAAGCAAAATGAAAGCAAATCCAAAGCAAACGCTAAGCAAACGCCTAAGCAAACCGAAAGCAAACCGAAAGCATATAACATAGACATAAAAGATAAAGACATAAAAGATTTAAAAGATCTAAAAGATCCAGGACCAGGTGCTTTTAAGTCACATAATCCTGAGGACGACCAGGTAGTGCACTCCCCCGCGCCCGCGCAAGAACCCGATGCCCCCCAGGATGCCAGCGCCCAAGTTTTGCCAGATTTGACTGCCCCGGAAGACCTGTCGTCCTCAAATGGCATAAAATCTCAAAACAGGGAACCCACGCCAAACAACGAAACCCACTCCCTGGCGCATTGGCCGGACATTTGGCCCGTATTGACCCAGGCCTGGTTCCAGCACATGGGCGGCCTCCCGCCTTCAGCGACCGCCGAGGCACTCAAAGACTATGTGGCGCAAGGCTTGACCGTGCCAGTCATCGTCGATGCCATGGCCCAATGTGAGCGACAGTCTCGACGGCGGGATTGGGGCTATTTGCGCGGTATTCTGGAAAATCGCCGGATTCGGGGCCATACCACCCTGGATGATGTCACAACGTATGAGCGCCAGCGCACAGGGATTCGGACACGAGATGCGCCGAATGGCAAAGCATACCCCGACGACATCATCACGTGGGAGGTAGACCCATGAGTGACATAAACAACCCGGACTTAGCGACCGGGGCAGACCTGGAAGAGATTGTCATTGCCGGATGGGTATTATTTCCTGATGATAAGTTATGGGACCTGGTGGATACGACGTGGTTCCAGGGTGCCCACTGGAAAAGTTTGTGGGAATGGGTGATGAGTCACCCCGAAGTGCCCCCGCGCTATCGGTTGGTGCGGCTCGGCGAACACGCACGAGATTTGGGTGTGGCGGCCATGGCCGCGGTGAGCAAGTGGCCGCGGCAAAACAATGTGTTTTGCCACCCGGAGCTCACGCTGCCGGATTTGCGCAAATACCGGGAAATTCGCCGGGTTCAAGCCATTCTCGATGCGGGTCTCCAGTTGGACCCATGGGAGAAAGACCCAGCCGAGTGGACCCTGGAACGCCTGCAGTCGGAATTGCAAAACCGCCAAGAGCGGGAATATCGGGGCGAAAGTGCGCAGGAGGGCGTGGTGCGCCTGACGGACCAGCTGATGGTGATGGACACCGGACCCCAACCGGATAATCCCCGCATGATGCATTGGCCGTGGACGGATCTGGATCGGTCCTGTTTTGGTCTCTGGCCGGATGATTTTGTGGTGGTAGGCGGCCGCCCCGGGTCCGGGAAAACGACCCTGGTGCAGAATGCTGTCAAATTTTGGCTAGAGTCGGATATTCCCGTGGGCTATGTGAGCCTCGAAATGTCGAGTGAATCCCTGCATGCGGGATGGGCCGCGATGCAATTAGACTGGCCGGTGGAGCGCATTTTGCGGCCCATGCGCCAGGACTGGCGGCAACAAGTCCATGCCGTGTTAAACACCCAGTATCAGTGGCCGTTGCACCTGTGGACGAAACCGTTGGACATGACGCGACTCGGAGCCTTAGCTCGGGCCTGGCGACGCGATTATGGCATGCGGGTCTTGGTGATTGATTACCTGCAACTCATTGAGCGGGCGGAAACGGCGCGCACGGTGGATGCCGTCACCGCTATCAGCCGGGCTTTACGGCATTTGGTGGATGAGTTGGATTGTGCGGTGATAGCGCTCTCGTCATCCAATCGGTCTGATGGTGGGGAGGAACGCCCGACCCTCAAGAGTTTACGGGAGTCCGGTCAGGTCGAACATGATGCGTCCAAGGTCTTGCTCCTGTACGAACCCGAGGACAATCACGGACACGATCTCGGTCAGGTGGATTTTCGGGTGCGGATTGCCAAGATCCGGCAAGGAGGCAGACGGGGGACCATTGTGCTGGAGTTAAATCCGGCATCCAAGCGGATCGGGGGCATCCCAGCCCGTCCGGGAACCGGGGGGTCCGCATGACCCCGGGCGAGAAAAAAGATTTAGGCAAAGGGGTTACATTGGGAACGCAAAAGGTTTACAATGGCACCAGAAGGGTAAAAGCCAGGCATGTCCCGTGTCGTACCGGATGGGGACAGCCGGAAAGGATAAAGCACATGATGACTAATCCCGGAACCCGTACCAATCCGCCTCAGCCTGTGAAAACGTGTCTGTCTTGGATCGGGGGCAAGACCTATCTCGCTCCGTGGATTTTGCACTATCTACCACCCCATCGGGTCTATGTGGAACCCTTTGCCGGCTCAGCGGCGGTGTTGCTCGCCAAAAAGCCGAGTCCGCTTGAAGTCATCAACGACCGGGATGAGGGGCTGATTACCTGGTATCGAGTGTTGCGGGATCCGCAAACGGTGGACGAGTTCATCCGCCGGGTGGAATTGTGGCCCTATTCGCGGCGGGAATGGTATCGGGCTCGGGAAACCTGGCGGACCTGCGAAGACCCCGTGGAGAAAGCCTTGCGGTGGTTTGTGGTCGCCGCCCAGAGTTTTTCCGGGGCCTGGGGTCGGAGTTGGTCCTTGGCGACCGGCACGACCCCGACCGGGGAAATTCGCGAAGCCACTAAAACCTGGCGGAATCTCCCGCCGAAGCTGGCGGCCCTGCATCACCGGCTGCAATACGTGCAGGTGGAAGACAAGGACTGGTCTACCATGGTGACGTTGTATGATGCACCCCGGACGCTCTTTTATCTCGACCCCCCGTATATTACCGGCACTCGCACTGTGGCCAAACTCTATGCGCAGGAAATGACCGATGCGGATCATCAAGCGATGGTGGAGACCCTCCTGACGATGCAATCCATGGTGATCCTGAGTGGGTATGCCCATCCGCTGTATGCCCCGCTGGAGGCGGCAGGATGGCATCAGGTCACCCGTCCCAGTGTCTTGCATAGTCACGCCCGCAGTCGGGATCATCACGGGCAAGGCACGGGCAGTATGGCCCATCATTTCCGTCAGGAATGTTTGTGGATTAATCCCCCCGCTTGGGCGGTACAAAGGCAGATGAGTCTCTTTGACGACGAACTATAGCCGGGGCACCCGTTTTGAATACCAAGTCCGGGATGATTTGCGGCAACGGGGGTTTGTGGTGGTGCGGAGTGCCGGGAGTCACAGTCCCGCCGACCTGGTGGCCTTAGGTGATCTCGTGCCGTGGCTCGTCCAAGCCAAACGCGATGGGCACTTGCCGGAGACGGAACGGCAAGCCCTCTTGCAGATGGCGGAACAGGCCCGGGGCTGGCCGATTTTGGCCCGATGGCAGAACCCCGTGCCGCATGTGCAGATTGTCCTGATTGGCGTCACGAAAGACCAGGATATGCCGCTCCCCCGGTGGCGGTGTGTCGGACCCAAAAAATAAGGAGGATAACCCGATGAGCATGTTTTATCAGCAGGTGGAAGTGACGTTAGAATTTACGGCCCCGATTTTGGGGACCGTGGTCGAAGATTCGGCCATCTGGGAGCAATGGATTCGCCCCAAACAATCCCCCTTGTACCGGAAAGGCCAACTGAAACCGGAAGAAATTGGCGGGGAAGCGTATGCCGAGGCGGTGGATCAGTACCTCGAAAAAACCGCCGATGAGGAAGTCATGGTGACGACGCTCGAAAAGGCAGAGAAAGACGCCCAAGATGAGGATGCGCCGAAGAAAACCCCGGTGACGAGTTTTTTCCAAGATGAGCATGGCCCCATGCTCCTGAATTACCAGGTCCTCGGCCATTTGAAAGAACTCGGCAACCTGGGCAAGGAGGCGGTGGGCGTCAAGAACTTGCGGAACAAGATTTCCCAGTATGTGTATGTGTCGCCCCGCAAGATTTACTTCGATCAGCCGATTACGGGCAACTTGACCCGTCCGCTTCGGGCCGAAACCATGCAAGGCCCGCGGGTGGCCCTGGCCTCCTCCGATGTCGTGCGGGAAGGCACGCACATCCATTTTACGCTAAAGATTCTGCGCAATCCCCCGTTGAAAGGCCACAAAACGCCGGAAGTCACGGCGGATGTCTTGGAGACGCTCATGGGCGAGATGGGGGAAATTCGCGGGGTGGGGCAGTGGCGCAGTTCCGGTCAGTTTGGGATGTATACCATCCAACAATGGGACGTCACCGATTTACCGTAATCCCCATCAGACCCGACACAACGCCAAGCAGTACCAGGGCAGGGGCAAAGCAAAGATTGGGGTTGGTGATGGCTCTGGATGGGATGGGCGAAGCCGAGCCAAGCGATGCATAGGCAGTGTGTGGTCCAGCGAGGGCAATGGTCAGACCCGCAACGGCGGAGCAATGGAAAGGAATGCGAAGGCAGGGCTGAGCGAGGAGTGGCGGTGTTGTGGCGAGTGTGGGCAACGCACAGGACTGCATAGGAGCGGCGATGCGTGGGAAAGGTTTGCATCGGCTAGGCTTAGAGCGGTAATGGTTGGGGATGCGCAGGCAAAGGGTTGCGGCGGATAGGATGGGTGTCGCGTTGGGCTGACGTGTGATGGATTCGCTAAGATTCGCTGAGGCGGCGCACCGGATTGGCTGAGCGGAGCGGTGATTTGGAGCGGCATTGGGTAGCTCAGGGGTGGCTGTGGAAAGCCTTGACCCGCTTAGGCCATGATCCGATTGGCATCGGCTATGACACGCAGAGGCTTGGCGAAGGACCGCGGCGCAATGGCATCGGATTGCATAAGGAAAGGAGTGTCAATGGTCAGCCAAGGTAAGCATGGGCAAGGCGGCGCTGGGGTCTGCGACGGGAGTGGATGGTGTGGAAAAGATTGGCTCGGGTCACGCTTAGCAACGGCAAGGCTTGGAATTGCGGCGGTTGGACAGGCGTCGGAGTCGGAAGGGGAGGCAATGCTCGGCACCGGAAGGTCATGTTGTGGCCCAGGACAGCAATGCTCTGGCTTTGCTTCGGCAAGCAAAGCTGTGGGTACGCAAGGGACGGGATCGGCTTCGGCCAGCAAAGGTTTGGCTATGGGTGGCATAGGGTAGCTAGGGTCATGCTTAGCTTCGGCCTCGGATGGGTCAGCGATGGGAATGTCAGGCTCGGGAATGGCATCGGCATGGCACAGCCCCGGGAAGCCCGGAAACGGGTCCGCCATGGAAAGGATTGGCACCGGAATGGTTGGCGGTGCATGGCCCCGGCAGAGCGCGGAAACGGGTTGGCCAGGCATGGACTCGCAACGGAGCCGAAAAGCATTGGTAAAGAAGAGGGGGGTAAGGGTAATGCATCGGTCGGACATGGAATGGCTGTGCGGGGCAACGCCAAGGCGAAGGTGAGGTGTGAATCGGCAACGGACGGGAAAGCGTGGGCTTTGTGACGGATAGGATTGGCGGTACATTGGATGGGCGGTGAATCGGTTTGGAAAGGCCAGGCCAAGAATCGGCATGTCGAGACGGAACCCTGCCTCACACACGGCAGATCTGGATATGGGTGTGTCCATGGTGTGCGACCCGTATCATCGGCGAACACTGGCCGGATGGCGTCGAGTATGAGTCTTTGCGTGGGGCCGTGAATCAACATTTTTTGGATGACCATGGGACACCGAATTGGGGCGGAGGACGGCTCCTGACTTGGACCGTCCTGTATCCCCCTCACGAAAGGAGGAATGGCGGATGAAAGGGCACTATTGGGCACGGTATGGCACCATCATGGCAACGGAGTTGCTCATCATGTGGATCGTGTTGCATGCGGAACACGTGTCCCTGTATGCCTGGTTCCAGTGGGTGGTCCTCGGCGGATTCACTTTCAGCCTCTTTGTGGTGGGCTATGGAGCCGGATGGGGGGATGGGCATCAGGCCGGATACCGGAAAGCGACGGCATGGTGGGCGTCTCGGATCCCTGTAGTCCCCACGGACATGATGGGATGGTTGACCACGCATCGCTGGGTTTGGCAACGACGAGAGGAGGAGACAGAGGATGGGGCAACACAATTTACCCATGCGCCGGAGTAAAGCGCCCCGGGTGGATACCCATGTGCGCATTGGGGCCTCGGATTGGGCACGGGTGCAAGCCTTTCATGCCCGGCGGTTGGACGCGGAGGATGATCCGGGCTATTCCGTGCAGGATACCCTGCGGAAGCTCATCCATTATGGGCTGCTGTATGTGATGGAGCATGATGCGTGATGAGTCGGACCCATTGGACCCCGGATGAACGGGACAAGATGCAACGATTGGTGCAGATGGTGGCGACCGGCCACCGTCTGGGCCTCTCGGTCGATGAGTGTTTACGGGCGGTCCATACGGATGTGCTGTTGGAACGGGGCCGGTATGACCGTCGCCTGAATCAGTATGACCGCATGGAAGAAGCGTTTGCGGCGCGGATTACGGATCGGGCGTATCGACGCCGTCATCGAAAGGAGTGATGAGGGATGGTTCGGGTGATTTGTGATTTGTGCGGGAAGAACGCACGAACGCCGTATCTGGAAGTCCATTTCGGTCCTGCCTGGCTCCGCTATCATCGCTCGTATGATGAAGAAGGTGGATGGATGGCGAGGCATCAGGATGGGTCGGGGATTATCTGCCGAGATTGTCTGAAAAGGTTTTTGGCCGATGAAGAAATTAGCCGGAAAGGGGATGCGGAATAATGGTGAAGTATTTTTGTGACCGATGCGGCAAGGAATTGGATGATAATGAGCGGATGAAAGCCAAGGATATTCAAGTCGCGAATTTTACGGAAATGGCCCTGGTGTGTGAGGCATGTCTGGCATCGCTGGACCAGTGGATGGCGGGGGCCATCTTGACGCCCGATGATCCGCTGGGGGAGACGGCAGAAGAGGCTCCCCTGATTCCGCGTCATATGGTGCGACGCTACCGGGCGGTCCTCGAGCCGGAGCATCCATGGCTTAAGAAGGGCATTCAGACGGAAGTCAAGGAGGAATAAACCATGTTGAATCATGAGGAAACCTGCGAGGAATTTGCGCAGGTGCTGAACGTAAAGTACGACGTGCTCTGGTATGACGGATTGTATTCGGCGGTGTTGCGTTATTGCCCCTTCTGCGGGGCGAATCTCAAGGGGGAGGAATAAGGGATGTCTCGTAAAAGATTGTGCTGTGAAGATTTTGAAGCGTTCTATGGCTATTGCGGGGCTGTGATTACGGACACGCCTGATGATAATGATGAGTTTTTTACTCACCCGTATTCGATCACGGAAGACGATGGAAATTATGCGCTGATTTCATATTGCCCCTTTTGCGGGGCGAATCTCAAGGAGGAGGATGCGGACAATGATGGAAACCTATGAGGTGGTCTGGGGTAGAGGAATTGACGATGAGGGTTTCACCGAATTGGTGACGGAGCGGATTGACGCGGAGACGACGGATGAGGCGGTCCTATTGTTTCCGCTCACCCCGGATATCCCGGATGGGGAATTGCGGGTGTATAAAACGTACACTAATGATGCCGGGGAAGTCCGGCGTGGGAATTTTATCCGGGGCTATGAGCCGGATGCGTATGGCTACACCTGGGTTCCCTTGACGATGGCGGGACCGGATACTCCCGATGCTCTCACCGTGACCGGTAATGGATCGGTGACCGTCAGTGAGAATTACGATGTGTGTATTCATCAGGGAGGTCCGTACGTGACGGTCACGGGGACTGTGCCGGTATTCGGGATTGTGTCGGAGGACGACATGGCCCCGATGTGGGATGATCGGCGGGAGGACAAGTGATTCGCGGACAAGGCAACAAATGGAAGGACACGGTACGATGTCCGCATTGCGGATTTGAGAATCATCCGCATCCGTCTTTGCGATCAGGCGAACACCTGATCGCCATGGGGTGTGTCCAGTGCGGCGAGTGGGTCATCAGGGATTCCAATGCGTGGGCACAATTAGGATGGACAATAAAGGAGGAGTCATGAATGTTAGAACGTGGGATGGTAAATTCCCCCGTTGTCACGGGTCACCGCCTACACCGTTCATTCGTGACGCGAACGCATTTATGGGGATTTCTTGTTGCGTTTATCGTAGTGGCATTAGGGGATTATCTCTGGGCATCGCCACGTAATGACGTATTCAACTGGTATATCTCTATCATGTGGTCATCCAGCCTGCCGTTCGTCGTTGTTTCTCTAATAGGTGTGTGGCGGTTCTCGCGGCAGGGGACGATACCACGAACGCCACGTATCGTCACGGATCAGACAATTATTTTTCAAATTCCCACGGTGGCGCGGCGCGGGAATTTGTCGGCTTTGCATCGGGTGATTCAATCCGTTGCCCTATACGCACCACGTTATTTCACACACTGGTATATTGATGTGATAGTGGATGAGGGATCGCCCGGCATTTCATGGCTACGAGAATCTTACGACCAATGGGAGCAATTGCGGCTGATCGTGATTCCTAACAGTTATCGTACTCACAACGGAACACGGTATAAAGCGCGTGCCAATCATTACGCAGTGGACTGGCGAATGCAGTATCATCAAAACACCACGAATACCTGGATTTATCACTTGGATGATGATACGGCGGTGATTGAATCGACCCTCCAGGCCATTGTGCATCATGTTGTGAATCGCGGCCAATACTGGATGGCCCAGGGCATTCTGACTTTTCCGTTGCAACTGTCGCACTCATGGATCGCCCGATTAGCCGACAGTGTTCGTCCCCCAGATGATATGGGGCGTTTTTACTTCTTTAACGAAATATTACGACGCCCTCTTGTGGGAGCTCACGGTGAAAACCTGCTCCTGCGTGCAGATAAGGAAGCGACTATCGGATGGGACTTCGGACCCCATGTGATTACAGAGGATGCCTATTTTGGTTGCCGGTTTGCGTCGAAATTTCCCGGTCATACCGCCGCTTTTTGTGCAATAACGGCGGGCGCGTCACCGGATACATTACGGGGATTCATCAAGCAACGTCAACGGTGGGCCGAGGGGCTCTGGCGTTTATCATGGGATCATAGTATAGCATGGCGTGACAAATGGGTTATGGCAATTAGTACGTGGATGTGGACAAGTAGCTTGCTACAGAATGTTTTTGTCGTCATGGGTTTGGCGTACGTGTTAGGATGGGATAATACGTCTCCTGTATGGCGATCCATAGCCATTCTGTGGGCATTTAATTTGAGCTTTTGGATGTGGTACTATTGGACAGGTTTCCGCGTGAATCGTCAAATGAGTGATATCCCGTCCGCTTATCCCCGTGTTCTCGGGATTGTCAATGTGATGGTCTTTCCGATTTTGACCACCTTTGAGGCCATAGCCCTAATGGGTGGTGTCGTGAAAGGATGTCGCGCACCGCACGGATTTGTGGTAATTGACAAGCCATACTAAAACGCACAGCGTACAAAGGAGGAATCGGAATGGCACAGCAGAATCAACGGGTCACCGCGTCCGCGGGATGGTGGGTGGATTTGGGCAGTACCGGCCATCCCGCGACATTTTATGCCCATTTGAAACAGTATGGGATACTCGGCGTGTTTTTAGATTGTGCGACACCCGGTTACCCCGAGGATGTGAGTGCGGCATTGGGGGCGGGACTGCAGGTGCAACTCTTTCAGGGGTATTGGGACCCCATGTGGGCCAGTACCTCCACCGCCCTATCCCGCGCCCATTCCGCGATTCAGGCGGCCCAGGCGGTGCATTACCCGACCGGATGCACTCTCTGGCTGGATGCCGAGGGCATGCCATCCGGGATGAGTGCGCAGAATTGGCTGGATTGGGTGAACGCCTGGAGTAAACTGATAAACAGTGTGGGGTATAGCGGCGGTATCTATTTGGCGGGCACGTATGCGGCATCATCGGAGCAATTGTACGCGAATCTGCCCTATATCCACCACTACTGGCAGGGGATGCACATGTCCAAAAATGTGGACACGCGGGGGTATACCGTCACGCAAGACGCGGTGGATATCAATCTGTTTGGAGTCCTGGTGGACAAGGATACCGTGAAAGTCGACCAACTCCATCAACTCCCCACGGCCATGGCCTTAGCGAGTGCCCCCACCACCGGGACACCCAGTACCAGTACCCCCAGTACCGGTACGTCCAGTACGAGTCTGACCCTCTTGGCCTCGGAAGTGGCATCCCTCCAGAAGACCGTGGCGGGGCATACCCAATCCTTGCAACAAATCACGGATGCGCTGGATGCGCTCGTCACGGCGGCTAAGAAAATGACGTTGCCGTGACCTGCTTCCGACCGTTGACAGAGACAGGACGGACTGCTAGAATCAGAGCGGAATTGAATGCGGAATAGACGAGACAGTGTGACCCTACGCCACGACAAATGCACGGGACCCTGCGTGTATGAGTCGTGGCGTTTGTGTATGGAGGTGTCCGATGGTTTTTCGTTGGGTGTGCGATTGTGGGGAGGACTTTGACGGCGAGACGATTGAGAAAGCGGGGTATCGGGCGCTCTCCCATCTGAAAGCGGCCAAGAAAGCGGGCGAACCGCACAAGATTATGGGCCTGATGAACACCGAAACCGGCGAAATTGTCCAGCGGACCTTTAGTATCAAGCGGGCACAACGTGAGTGGGGCGAGTACGTGGATGCCGATGCCGGAGCCGTGGCCGAAGAGGATGAGGAGATGAGTGACACAGACGATGACGCGGAGGAATCCGATGCGGAATCCGGGTCACCGGGATCGTCCGATCCCCTTTTGCCCCCGGATGGGGGAGGGGAGTCCCCCACAGCCCCCCCCATGGATGCGGGACAAGCCGTGCCCCGGCGGCCATCCTATAAGAAGAAACCCCCAGACCCCAAGAAACCCCCGGAGAAAGGCGGCAAGCCTTCGGGCACGATGGACCCCAAGAAACCCAAGGGGTTCCAGAGCAACATGATTTTTACCCTGACCGGATGGCACATGCTGATTCCCGCCTCGGCCATTGGCCTCTTTGCTTTTGGGAACCAGATTGTGACCCGGGATGACGGGTCGGAATATGCCTGGACCCCGGAAGGATTCGGGGATTATGTGTGGGATGTGTTTCGGCACTGGCATGAGGAACGGATGCCGACCTTCTTAGGACTCACTTATGGCGTCGAAGGCCGGGACGCGCAGATTGCCGCCGACCGGGTGTGGGAGCATATTGAACGGATGACCCGCAGTGATGCGGAGAATCTGTTCGCGACGGTCCAACGCGATATGGGCCAAGCGATGATGGGATAGAGGAGGTAAACAGAGGACATGGATGAGCCAACCAAGAGTGAAGTGATTGGGAATTTGGTGGTGCGGTTTCTCCAAGAGGCCCCGGAGCGGTGTGGGGTCTGCGTTTGGGATGAGGCCGTCGATTTGGCCTTTGCCCTGGCGAGGGGTGTGGCCGCAGGCATGGAGGGCCGGTTAACCCCGGAACAAATGGCTACCGTGGTCTTAGCCCGGATACAAGGATTGGTGGCCGGAGCGCCCGCAGTGGTCCAGGAGAAATTTCAACAACTGTCGGAGATTCTGACCCCGATGACGGAGGGATAGGTCATGGCCGACGCTAAGATTCGCATGGGCGACTTACGCCCGTATATGACCCAAGAGAAAGGCGATGACATGTCCAGTACCATTGGGCGGGCCTTTGTGAATGGGATTTTGAGCAACATGGGCCAGGGGCAAATCCCTGGTCAGGGGGGCGGCTTGCGGGAATTGACCGGGGCCCTCAAGGACATCGATGAAGTGCAGGAACGCCGGGGACACCGAGGCCGGAATCGGGAAATTGAAGAACTGGTCGATTTAGTCGATGACTTGCGGGATGAAATACGCCGGAACAAGCGGAAAGGCGGCGGAGACGGGGAGAGTGGCATAGCCCAGGTGATGACGGCCTTCATGGAAAGTCAGCAAAATATGACCAAGATGTTGCAAGAAAGTCAGAACAGTGTCCTAGCCGCCGTGCTCGACCGCTTGGGGGATAAACTCGGCAATGGCGGGGATATGCAGAAATGGCTGGCCGAGTTGGGGACGAATTATCTCAATGGGCAGATGCAACGGGATCCCAAGCGGGAATATGAAGAAGAACGGGAGTACTGGGCCTCCCGGTTGAACACCTCCAGTCAGAGTAGTTATGACAAATGGCTGAAGGAACAGGAATTTCAACTGCGCAAGGAAGAATCGTCCGAAGAACGGGCTTTGCGCCGGGAACAATGGAAACATGAGGAAGAGATACGGCGGCAGGAGGCCGAGTCCCGCACGGCGCAACTGCAAGCCTTGGCCCAGGCCGTGGGCGGGATGGCCGGACGGGGACAAAATCCCGGACCCGGAGAATCTGAGGGGACCCCGCCACTCTATCCCTACACCTGTGCCGCGTGTCAACACACCTGGTTTCAACCGACCTTGGAAGAGAAAGTCTCGTGTCCCAAGTGTCAAGCGCAACTGGAGGTCTCCATTCCGGAGAATCCCGGCGCATGACGCACAACCTCGTAAGTGACGCGATTATCGAATGGTTCAAGAGCACCCCGACCCATCAATTGCAGATTTGGGCGGAGAATCAGGACGATATCACCGAAAAACTCTTGGTCCAGTATCGGCTGTGGATTCCCGTGGCCGGATACTTCTTGCGGGGCCTCCGTACGACAATTGAAGCCATGACCCTGGAGGATTATGATGCCATTCTCCGCCGCGCCCTCCAGGACGTGCCGGAACGGGGCGTCATTTGTTATCTGCATCGGCCCTGGTTCTACGACCAATGCGCAACCTTACAACGGGCAATTTTAGCCCAATGGCCGAAGGAGGACACCCATGGCAACGAGCACGGCCCCGATCACGGGGATTCCCACGCGGGTGACAAGCAAGAAACCGAGTGATGTGCTGTTGGAACAATTGTTTCCTGAGAAGGCCATTCACCAAGACATCCAACAAAGCAATGCGCTCTTGGCCGAACTCATTACCCAACTGCGCGGCAATCAAGGCCAGTTCCAGGTCATCGGGCAATCCGTGGACCAGTTGCTCCCGGCCATCCATACCCCGCAATCCGTGCTGGATGTGCTGATGGCGTCCCAACAGCGGGGCCTGGTGGAAGGGGTGTTGGTCCGTTATGTGGTGACCGTGGCGGCTGGGCAACCGTTGGAATTGGTGATTCCGACCCCCAGTGCGTCGGTGGGGTTTGTCGTGGCCCATGATGTGATTGATGTGACGCCGCATAGTCCGCAAGTGACCGTGACGGGGGCGGAAGACCGGACCTATCCGACCTTGCAAGCGGTGCCTATGCAAGTGCCGTTAGTGGTGAGTGGGTCGTTGTATGGTCCGGTGAGTTTTCGACTGGTGCGGACCATTCAGGCCGATCCGTGGGATGATGTGCAATACACGGAAACGGCGGAAATGTTGTTGGTGAATGCGACCTTTTATACGGAAACGTTGCAACCCTATATGAGCGGAATTATTACCGCCCTCCAAAAGGAGGAAGCCTAATATGCCATCGGATGTGTCGGTGCGGGATTTAGAGAAGATATTCAGCCGATTCCCCCGGCAGACCATTGCGGGCACCCTGCAAGTGGCGGGATTCGTCAATGAATCGACGATTACGGTCGAATATGTCTCCCCGCGGGGGGTCGTGCCCAACTTCTCGCAAGCCGGGGCCACGCAGTATATCGGAGCCTTAGTCGAGTGGGTGACCGGACCGCTCAGTGGGCTGAATCCGCCCCAATCGCAAGTGACGACCCTCGACCTGACCACGGTATTGGAACGTCCGAGTGTGGTGACCCCGAGTACCGCCCCCAATACCAATGGGCAAGGCCGGGTGACCAGTCAAATCCGTGCCTTGTCCAGTACGGGGACGCCGATTGTGACCACCATGCAGTTTGTGGACACGTTGCCCTGCGCCCCGAATGTCGGGGACCAGTTCATTGTGTATCAACCGCCGCAACCGACCATTAAGGTCAGTTCGGGCACGATTAATATTGCCGGTCCCGTGGACACGGTCATTACCCAGGCCAACATTAACCTGCCCGTGACGGGGAGTGTCGAAATTAGTGCTGGCACCGTGGATGCGCAAATCACTAATGCCACCATTGATCTGCCGATTACGGGCACGGTAGCGATTGCGGCAGGGGTGATTGATGCGAATATTACCAAGGCGACCATTGATCTTCCCATCACGGGATCGGTCGAGATTAGTGCCGGGACGTTAGATGCCAATATTACGAATGCGTATCTGCCGGTGAGCGGCAGTATTCAGATTAATAATGCTTACATTCCGGTGAGTGGGAGCGTGGAAATCTCTGCGGGAACGGTCGATGCGACCATTAAGAATGCCTATCTGCCGGTGAGCGGGAACGTGACGATTACCGGAGGCACATTGGATGCGCATATTACGGAAGCGGCCATCGACTTGCCGATTACCGGGTCGGTAGCGATTGCGGCAGGAACCGTCGATGCGAATATTACTAACGCGACCATTGACGTGGCCGGAAGTGTGGGTACCGATATTGGGGAAGGGTTCACGCGATTAGGGGGAGGCGGTGTCGTCTTTGCGAATCAGGGAGCCATTAACACGATTACGTTTACGGATATTGCGACGGGCGCGAATAAACAGGCCCAACAAATCTACCTACAGAATCGGGGCACGGCAGATATTCAGGCGTGGGGGGATGAGGATGGTTCAGCAACCAGTGTTCCGACGAACGCGGTAGTCCTATCACCCGGCGATGCCCTGGGGATTGCATGGAAGACAAATCATATTTACGTCTCGGCATCCGCCGCGCAAATTGGGGTACAAGTCCAGGCATGGGGGTAAAATATGGGCACAACACATACGGGAATTGGTTATGGAGCTGTAAAACCATCCGGTCGAACGGTCTATCATCACGGGATTCATGACGTTGCCTTCGTGCATCCAGGACAACATGTGAATACCGATAAGATGGCTCCAACCGATCAATTCCAACCGGGTCCGTATACGAACCAGGACACATGGCCGATTACGGACAAGGAAAGTAGTTAGGAGGAGAACACCATGAAGATTCCATTAGGACAAAAATGGGGTCGTGCGCAGGTCATGATCCCGGAAGATATTTTTTCGTCGGGTCATTTTGATACGACGCGAACACGCACAATTTGGACCGTCGATGGAGAAATTGAGGTGCCCGTGAAGATGGTACGGGGACAGGGCTTGGCTCGTGCCCGTGTCTGGAACATTTGGATGCGGGATGATCATGGGGCTCTGATTATGCGTGATCCCGTGGGGACGGACAACACGATTACAGATGGTGCCACATGGAATATGATGAACGCGCTATGGGGATATAATGGATTATGGAATTATAGTGCTAATATTCCTCCTTTTGGAGAAACTGAAGATGCCGGGGTATTAAACTTTCAACCAGCCTACAATGATGGAGTCTATCCGTATCCTACTATGACCCAAATCGGCAATGGTCCCGTTGGTAGTGATGTGATAACCAAAGGATGGGATTCCATACTCCCTGTCAACACGTTATTTGGGCAACTGTGGTTTCTTGATGGATCAAGTGGGGGGTTATCGGGCAGTCATATTCCATCAACCGTTACCTGTGCTACAGGATTCACTAATAAACTAGCCGCAGGAAGTCCACCAGCGAATTACGGTAAGGGGTGGTTCGACGGTGGATATCTACCAGTCAATGCGCAAGGAACAACGAATACGTCATTATCCGACTCATTTAGTTCAGGAGCTACAGGCACGCCCATAATGTCCCATAGCATGACCTTAAGTGCGTCATCCGGGGCGCTATCCTTTACTTTTGATGGCATTGCCTGGATACCACAACCTGGTATCTTCTCAGGGGAAACTTCAACAAGTTCAGATAATGGATATTGGTATCAGGGCACGGCAACACCGACTGTACCGGTATGGGCCTCCGCGACATCCTCCCCCACCATGATTTATGGATTGCAACCGTCCGCGCTGTGGAACCCGGGATTCGCCACGACACTGAATCCTGGAGGGAGTTGGGGATTCACGTATTCATTTGAGGGATAGCGGAGTCATTCTGGCACCGTTATCTCCGATATGATATTGTAGAAGGTAGCGAAGCAGATCGGAGTGAACACGCAATGGCTAATAATGGTTCGCAAAACTCGGGCGGGTCATCGTGGGCGGCGATAGCCGTCATTGGTGTGGTGGCGATTCTTGGTATCGACTATTTCATGACACAGCAAGCCCCATCGACAACGACCACCGCCACGATATCCCCCAGTAATATTCCTACGTCCAGTACAGTCACGGTGCCAAGGTCCGTGGAACCGCAGTCCGCGTCAAGCACATCGAATTATGAGTCGGTGCCCTATGCCGCGACAACATCCCCGTCATCATCAACCGTAACGGCCACGTCATCAACCACGGTGATCACGTTTCCCACCAGTGCGACACAAACGACAACCCATGCCTCGACTACGACGACATCCAGCGGGATACCATCATCACCCGGCCCTCTGTCGTTGCATGATGTCATGGAGGGGAATCTGCTTTTGGACTGGACGCCTGTATCCCATGCGGAGTACTATAATGTGCTCAACCTCGGGACAGGACAACCCGTGTGGACCCATATCAGTGCGTCATCTCATGCGTTATCCATCACCCATTTACAGGGTAATACGACCTATCATTTTGGCGTTGTGGCGTGTAATCAGTATGGATGCAGTGAACCCGCCACGATTACCGTGAATCCCATTCAATATATGAAAGAAATCGGTCAGGAGGAATTACCGGGACCGTCCGCTGTGAATGTCCATCATATTACGAATGATGCGTTTGAATTGACTTGGTCACCCGTGTCGGGGGCCACAGGCTATCGTATTACGATGATGGAGACGGATCAGGTGATTGCAAACGTGTCCAGTAACACCACGTCCTATATCGTGTCAGGATTGCAATCGGGCGTTACCTATCATCCGGGTGTCTCGACATGTAATAGCGTAGGATGCGGCGCGGCGACCATGACGGGTGTGACAACGGTTGGCAACGAATCGACGACATCATCCGCTTCCGTCAGCCATATTCCGTCGATGCAACTCACGGTGCATGGCAGTCAGTTCCGCACAAATGAGTCGGTTCCGATCACACTCGATTTGGGTTCCACCTTATCGGGGTCAGGATTAACCGCGACGATTGAACATGTGCAAACGGGCACAACCGTCACATCAGCGACGACGGGTCAAACCGTGACAGCCCAGGTTACGTCAACAACGCCCACAACGGAAACCTTTCAGGGATTGCTCCTCCGTAATGGCACGCCTATCGCCCATTCTAATACGGTAGCCATTACGTGGGCATCCCAAGCCAATGATACGAATGCGGGGTATACCAATGCCCAGGGACATACGGTGGGATTATCTCTGCAATCGGCAACGCATTCTGGACAGTCCGGGGAATTTATTACGATGACCCCCCATCCGAGTGGATTTACCGATCCCGTATTTCAGTATTGGTGGTTGGCACCGGGAGGAGCCTGGCAGTCCAATGGCGGTTATACCAGTCAATCCTCGTATACAGTTCCAGCGGATATCAATGGGGCCTGGCAATTTACGGTGTATGCGCGGGATGCGTCCGCGCCATCCAATGAAACATCCGCACAACGCGCACAGTACGAGGCCAAGGCGAATACGGCATCGGTAACGGTATCCAACGGGAGTCAAAATGTGCCTACGTATGCCCATACCGCCACAGGACAAGTCGGATTGCAAGGCATTGCCGGGTCCTATTCCGTGGGGGCGTCCGTCACGTTACAGGCGGTATCATCCGGGATTACCAACCCGGTCTATCAGTTTTGGGTACAAGATCCATCCGGCACATGGTCCGGTAATGGGCCTTATACATCGACCGATAGTTATACGGTCCATTTAAATAACCCCGGTGACTATCACTTTTCGGTTTATGCCAGACCAGGCAACGCCCCCAGTAATGAGACTGCTAAAGAACGTGCGGAGTACGAGGTGTATAGTACGACGTATTCCACCCATGTGAGTTAATTCGCCATGGCGTCAACACGGCCCGAATCGTCGCCATACCGTCCCACTCGTGCTATGATGAGGAAGAGAGTGTGAGTGCGAAAGGAATGACGGCGATGGCGAATCAACCCTCTGATGTGTATACGACCCAAACCCCGAAGAAGGGGGCCACGGTTCAGGCGGGAGGCCATATTGATACCACGGGCCTGTTGGCGATTGTGGGGGGTGTGGCGGCCTTGATTTATATTCGCAGTACTATGGCTTCCTCGGCCACGACCACCACGACCACCAGTGTATCCAGTACGGCTACCGGGGTGAGTGTGCCGAGTCAACCGAGTATTGCGGTGCCGGGGTCTCCCGTGTCCCTGACCCAGACCGGGTCCACTACCAGTAGTGTGAGCCTGAGTTGGGCACCCGTGTCGGGGGCGGCGGAATATCAGATTTGGCAGTATTCGCCCCGGACGTTGTTGGGACAGACCACAACCAATCAGGCGACCATCACGAATCTGCAACCGAATAATCACTATGAAGTCTTTATTGTGGCCTTGAATATTGACGGCAAACAGGGTTCCCCCTCGCAACCCTTGTTAGTGATGACGGCCTCCAGTTCGCAGCCGGCGACGGTGCCCTCCACACCGGGAGGCTTTACCGTCAAAGCCGTGGCCGCCGATGCCATCACGTTTAGTTGGTTGTCCGATACCGGGGCGACCTATTATCAGATTAAGAACGTCAATACTGGGCAGACTTCGGCTCCCATTTCAGGTACGGAAGCGACGATTAGCGGCCTGAATCCCAATACATCCTATAGCTTTACCTTGCAAGCCTGTAACAATGTGGGATGCAGTGGGGAATCGACCCTCATTCAGGCCACCACCAGTAGTAGCTCATCCAGTCCGACGACATCAACCAATGTCCCCTCCACGCCGTCCAGTCTGTCCGTGACGGGGACCGGGACCACCACCGTGAATTTGTGCTGGCATGCCGTCTCGGGCGCGTCCAGTTATACCATTACCGATGAAACCACGGGCCATGTGCTGGATAGTGGCATCACGTCCACCTGCGTGCAGATTACGGGGCTGACGCCGAATAGCACCTATCATTTTGGCGTGGCGGCCTGTGACAGCTACGGGTGTGGTACGGCCCAAACCGTCACGGTGTCCACCCAGAGTCAAACGAGTTCGACAACCAGTACCACTAGTACCACTAGTACCACCAGTACCACTAGTACCACTAGTACCACCAGTACGACCAGTACCACCTCGACGGTGAGTCATCCGACGTGTCCTTCCACCTTGCCGAGTGATATTTCGACCCGGTGTGGGATTGGCTATTTGTCCATGGGGGAAGACCCGGCGGCATCAGGACAAACCTGGTTCTGCAAATATGACAATGCCCAGCTGGTGACCGGTTACGACCAGCCGGGGGTCATTGCATCCGGACATTTTTTCGGGGGCTATCAATGTGCCTCCTCATCGCAACCGACCTGTCAATCGACCTATACGGTGCAGAACGGGGATACGCTGTGGGGCATTGCCGCGCACTATTACGGGAATGGGGCCTACTGGCACGTGATTTACGACGCCAATCGATCCGTGGTGGGATCGAATCCCAATTTCGTTAAACCGGGGGAACGGCTCTGTATTCCGCCATCCAGTGTGGGGAAGTCCGCAGGCACTTTGCCCATGCCTTATACCGTGCAAAGTGGAGATACGTTGAGTGGCCTGGCCTTGCGGTTTTACGGCAACGCCAATGATTACCCGGCGATAGCCAGCGCCAATCACATTGGTTCGCCGTATACCATTTACATTGGACAGACGATTACCATTCCGGCGCAAGGATAGGGAGGCCAACCATGGGTGAACAAATCATTGAATCGGGCATTCTGGCCGAAATGCAGAAATTGACGCACCAGATGGGGCACATGCTGGCGTTATGGGAGGGCAATCACACCGGCACTTTGGTGGTGCCCGTGATTTCCCCCGTTCCGGCGACCGGGAGTGAACCGGCGCAACAAGGGGCCATGGGGATACCCGGGGCCACACGGCCCGAGGTCCGACTCGGCACCGGCCAATTTCCGCTGACGGTCTTTCGGGAAGGACAATGGGACGTGACCCAGGCCAATGACCCCGTGTTAGCCACCAGTTATGAGTGTCTCGCCAATGGCACCATCCAATTGGGGGTGTCGCTAGCGGACACGGCGTCCTATCCGCTGGTGACTTGGGATGATGGCTTGACCTGGGCGGCCTTGAATCAGGGCACGGCGTTAGCGACGGGCAATTGGCAGGTATTTACCATTCCCGTGGCCCGTGGCGATGCCTGGAATCTGGCTTGGAGTGCCACGACCACCCTATCGGTGGTACGCATTTTCTTCATCCCGGGATAGGAGGAATGGATTATGGCATCCTATTTACAAAAACAGGCCAGGAATCGCCAACAAGTGCGCAAGGCTCAAGCGGCTTACTTGCAAGCCCAGGCCGGACGGATTATGGGAGCGGCCAATGAACAAGCCATGCGGAAACAACTCCAAGCCACACGGGTCAAGACCGGCGCGGGGAATAACGTCTCATCAGGGGTAGGTTGGCTGATTATCGCTGGGGCGGCCTTTTTGCTCTTGCGGCAGAGTGTCACGACCCCATCCGCGACATCCACAGTGACCGCCCCGCAACTCAATTGTCACGCGACGTATGTGGTGCAGAGTGGAGATACGCTGAGTAGTATCGCGACACAATATGGGGTGTCCACCACAGCCCTCGTCTCATCCAATCAGGTCCGGTATCCGACGTTGAAGACGAATCCCAATCTGATTCAGCCGGGTTGGGCCCTCTGTATTCCGTAAGTCTCTATATAAAGGAAGGAAATCATCATGGCCCAAATGACATCCTACCCCGAAATTGAAGTGGTGGCGGAACCGAATCGACGGCCCTCCGGCGGTCATCCGATGGAAGGCCTCTTGGTCATCGGGGCTGTGTTGGTGGGAGGATACTTTTTGGTGAAGAGTGGCACCTTGGGGACCACCTTCGGGGGCGTCTCCACGCACGGGATTCTCACCACCTCCTACAGTGGCGCGACGGTCAGTCAATCCTGTGGCACCGTCTCCGCATCGGTGGGCGTGGTCAATGATACCCTCTCGACCCTGACGGGCACCTTGAAAGGCTATCTTGTCCCCGCCGGGCAGACCTCCACCGCATCCGTGAATGGGCACTTTTGGCAATCCCTCAGCGGCATCGGGAGTACCACCGCCTATCACGGGGTGTCGGTGTCGGTGCCATCGTTCCATGAAGTGCGCTACGCCCTGCAAGCGGGGCATTTCGACGAGGGAGGCCGGACCTATTCGGTCATTTGGCAACTCACCAATTCCAGTGGGACGACTCTTGTCACGAAAACGGACGCTAACGTCATTAAGACCACGTTCTCCAGCAAGGGTTCGTGCACTCTAGTATAGGAGGTGCCTGATGAGTACCGGCACGTATGTTCCGACCACCTTGGCCTCGGGTTCCACAGCCCCGAACCAGACGGCCATCAATGCGATGACCCATGCCGAAGAAGGCCTCCCATCTGGGACGCGCATGAGCATGAATTTGTCCTTCAAACCCTTGACCATTCCTATTACCGGGGGCCACATCGACATCGGCCAATGGGTGTCGGACGCCGTGAACGGGGCGTATCATGCTGGGAAATTCGTGAGTCAGCAGATGATGCCGGGGCTCTGGCCGGGGGAATCCCAAATCGCCACCTACGATAGTGGCAGTCAGACGGTGACGCTGAAATGGCTCTCGGGTGGGGCTACCGTGGCCTTCTCGGCGGTCATTATCCTCTTCTTGGTGGGACTCACCATTACGGATGTGATTGATCCCATCACCCTGATTGCGGGCATTATCATCATTGAATGGCTGACCCATTGGGCGTTGCTCAAATGGCTTCTGCATGAGGCGGCCAACACCTCGGTCATGGGGCTGTCGATTCTGGATTGGATTGCCATCGGCGGCGGGGTGTTCCTGTTGGGACTCTTGTCGCGCCACAACTCGTCGTAGCGACCCAAAGAATTGCACTCTGAGTCGACGGTGGGTATAATGGAGTCGGAATGACACACGGTATCCGCGTGGGAAACCGGATAGCGGATCAGAAGGAGGAACGGATATGCCAATTCAATCTGGCGATTATAAGAAATGGGCCGGGGCGGGCGTCATCTCCATTGTGAGTGACTATGCCGATGCCCGGATGCACCGCTTTATTTCCTCGTTATCGAATGGGGAAGTGTTGCAGATTGGGGCCTTGGCCCTCCAAGTGTTTACCAATCCGAGTGGACGCTACCGGGACTACTACGATGGCGGCGCGGATTACGCGGCGGGTAATTTATTGCGGCGGATTTTGGGGAACCGGTTGGTGCCCAGTACGACCAGTTCCACTCCGACAACCACGACGACACACGTCGTAACGCATAGTACAGCATCGACAGCCGGGGGCGCGAGTTCCGGGTTATCGGGCGTGCCCGCCAATGCGGGATCGGCGGCGTTTGACCAGACCACCGCAGGATTCTAAGGGATGGCAGATACCCTAGACGACAGAGAAAAGGGGCGCAAACATGGATGAATTTGATGTCGAACGTACCCTGATGGATGTGACCTTTGGGTCACTGAATCCCCAGGAGACCCGCGTGTTCGAATCGACGACGAAAAACATGACCACCAATACGGTCACTGCGGCGGGGTCCCAGGGCTTTTCGATGGAAATTACGAGCATCGAAGTGATTCCCCCGCAAGTGCCCGTGGGCGGGTCGAATCCGGGGGCGTATGAAGACCTCCGCGAAATTTGGCTGATTTTGGACAATAAATCCGTGCAACACTACGTGAACCTCAGTGGCTACGGCGAAACCCTGATGACGCCGCCCAAGTCCCAAATTTGGGGGGGACGGCAGTTTCAGGTGACCTTCGGCATGCCCTTCCACAAGGTGGTGAACAGCGGGGCCACCAAGAACATGCCCATCATGAACACCACGTTCAAGTACAGCAACACCTTGGCATTGGCCGTGCATACCGTGTATGGGGTCACCGGCAATTGGCGGATACGCATTAAGGGCTTCAAGTATACCCCGGCAGAACTCGCGCAATACGGCAAGAACTGGCATAATGCCGTCGATGTGCAGGATATGCGGCGGATCGTCACGCAAAAACCGGCCCTGTCGTTTACCTTCCCGTTGCCGGGACCGATTTCGCCCGACACCTGGACGAGCTTGCCTGGAGGTGTCTTGCAAGGGGGCACCAAGATTAATCCCTATTGGCGGTTCGCCTTTAACGGCCAACCGACGCAACCGCAGAGCCCCTTCGTGTTCTCGAACTTCAACACCTTGAACGGCGGCACGGGCAATGTGGAAGATCCCTTCCAAGACCTGGGCCTGGAATTTTCCAGCAACCTGAATGCCTTTATTCTCAAGGGATTTGGCGTGCGCGGCGTGAAGGCCCCGCCCGGAACGCCGCCATCCAGTGGCACCGAGTTCAGCTATCCGTCCTATCCTGGGACACCGGGCCAAAACCTCGCGCGCACCGGATGGTGGGTGAATGGCGATTTGGTTCCGGAAGTGAATGGCGGCGCCGGATTATTCTTGACGCAGAACGTGGATGATTTGATTTTTGGGGCCTTGCGTCCGCAAATCGCGCTGGATAATCTCTTCTATCCGATTCCGAAGTATGGGGGGTCGTTGTTGATTTACAAAGACAATGCCGTCCCATTTATTGGGGCCAACGGGTCACCCATTCCGGCCTTCTCCGTGATGGCGGCCTACAATGGCACCTTGGTGGAAAGGGGGTAAGGATGATGGCGAGTTGGACAATTCTTCCGGGCACCGTGTCGGATAATACAGCGACCGCCCTGCCGAATTATGCGCCGCAGTTTGTGGCGTTGAAACAAGTGTTGGTGGAGACGGAAGCCTCGGGCGGGACCGCATCCACCACGTCTCCCACCTTGGCGGACATTGTGACCAGTGTACCCAGTGGGGGACTCACCGGCACCCAGTTTTATCTCGACCCGTCCACGCAGGAATGGCAGTATGGCAGTGCCACCGATTCGGGTACGGTCATTGTGTTGGAAGGTTGGGAATACGGGCAACTGAGTCAAGTCGGTTAATAGAGGAGGCGACACGCGATGGCGACAGGATTTACGTCGAAAATCATCCGCGAAGCCTCCCCGTACTTCTATGAACGGATTCCGTATACCCAAGGGGTGTCATCACTGGCAGCGGGGAGCAACGCCTCGCTGTTTAGTGTCTCCCAGTGGAATACGGCCTCGTCTCCGTCAGTACGGGTAGCCTTACGGACACTCAGTATGACGCGCTGGCCTGCGTTGCAATTGCGGACGGTGTATGATACCCGGACGGATCGGATTGACAGCCGAGGATTTCCGGGGCACGGTCAAGCCTTAGCCCTCGACTATGGGGCCGTCACGCAACTGAATAGTCAGTTGGTGAATATTGGCACCCAGACGATTCCGCAAATCGGCCTGACGTATCAGGTCAGTGTCTTGCGGATGAGTGTGGCGACCAAGGTCTTGTATGGCTATGCCTTGGATAAGGCGGAACACAGCATGGCCCAGGCGATGCACCTGGGGACGGATCCGGTACGGCAACTGGGCAATTTGCCCATGCCTATCGAGACCATTCTGGAACGGGAATTTGCAGCCCGGCAGATTGCGGGACCGATTGCGTTCTCCGCAGGCGTCTCGGTCACCCCCTCCTCTTCCCCGGTAGCCCATGTGCGTCCCCAATCCCCGAATGAGATTGTGGTCTTGCGGTCCATTGCGGTGGAAGCCGCACCGGAGGATGGGGTGACTCTGACGATTAACCGGGATGACAATGCGGCGCATGTCGTCGTGGATGCCGGGGCCACGGCCTTATCCGATCCCCTGGATTGCTTTATTCCGGCCACGAATCATGTGACGGTGAACATCCAGGGCACGACCACCGTGGCCTATCCGGTCCCGGTGCGGTTAGTCATCTGGCGGGTGAGTTTGTCGGATATCTTGCGGGTCCACTTGGGCATTGTGACGGAACGCGAATTGGAAACTTTAATGGGCGCGGAAGGCGGCACGGCCTTCTGGAACCAAGTCCAAACGGGGGTGTATTAAGATGCCCTTCAGTTATACGGAACGGACCCCGGAAATTCTCGGACGGGTGCGGCGTTATGAGACGGCCACTACAGGAACCGTGACGCTGTTGGAAGTCCCGGTGGAGATTACGGCCCTCTACCATGTGGATATCGGACGAGCCCAGTCATCGCCCGGGACGAGTTGGACGGCGGGGGTCACCTATGTGGACCCCGATATCGGCACGATGACCATTTCGAACAGTGGGTCCACGGTTTGGTCGGGAGGGGCCGCCAGCCGGGATATTTTGATTTCGTGTCAGGGCGATACGGCGATTGTGGTCACGGGGACTATGCCAACCACCCAGACGACCTATTGGATGGCGGATGTGACACGTATCCCCGACTAACCCCCGGGAGGCGACACATCATGGCAGAGACAGAGCAAGACACGCGCTGGGGGGAGATGACCAACCGTGTGAATATGATTGACTTTCGGGTCCAGCATTTGGAAAAGGAATTTATCCATATGCATGACACGATGCGGCAAATTCAGCGGACGATGATGACCGCCAAGTCCATCGGCATCGGCCTGATTATTACGACCCTGATTGGTCCGCTGATTGCCCACTGGTTGAGTGCGTTGTAGGAAGGAGGGAACATGCCATGGCCGGTTCGGTCTACATCTATAACGCCGGGGGGGTGGTGGGCGAAGACAGCACGCCCCAAAATGATGTGACCCAATTACGGAGCCTTTTTGAGGCGATGAACGTGCCCTCGACGATTGATATTGTGGTGGGGGAAGGCGGGAACGTCACCCCCCAATCCGTGGTCGGCATGCTCAATTCCGGGCATGTGGTGGTGCAGTGGTGCGGATGGCCGTTCTATGGCATCCAAAGTGCGGAAGCGTTTCCCACGGGGACGAGTCAATTCTCCACGGTGATTCGGGGGGCTTGGGTCAATAGCCCGGGTGTGCAACCGCCCCCGGAATCCGCCTTTAATCTGTTCCGGTATGGCTTGATGGGACCCTGGGACTTTAACCCGCAAGATTTCAAATTTGGTCCCTACATCAAAAATCTCTATCCATATAGCCGGGCCTTTATTACCACCTCCATCCAGAATAATGGAGCGATTCCGTTCCACAGTGCCCCGACCTCCAGCGCATTTCCCAACTTTAATTTTCCGTATGCCGGGCGACATTACTATGGCTATTCGGGCATTCAAGCTTTCTGTTCCAATAACGGCGTCTACTTTTGGTGCGAGTCCCATGTGCCCGTGTATAATGTGGCGGAATTTGTCGGTCAGGCCTTCGGCAAGACCGTCACGTCTCCGGGTCATTCCAGTCATCCCAGCACCAGTAGCCATTACACCCCGCCATCGAACAACAGTCAGTCCTATACGGTGCAATCCGGGGATACCCTGAGTAGCATTGCGGCCAAGGTGTGTGGCAACGCGAATGACTGGCCCTATATTGCCCAGGCCAACAATTTGAGCAGTCCCTATACGATTTATCCGGGTCACACCCTGATTGTCCGGTGTTCGGCGAGCTCCTCTACCAGTACGCCGAGTACGAGTACCTCATCGACCAGTACACCCAGCACGAGTACCTATACGCCGCCGACCACCAGTACGCCGAGTACGAGTACCCCCAGTACCAGTACCGGGTTTATGGGCTTGACACCCACCGAGGAACGGGATGGTCTCATTGTGTTAGCGGCGGCCCTGGGGGTTTATTTGATTGCCAAAGACCTGTAAGGGGGGACCATCATGGCCGGGTTAACCGATGCGGAAAATTGTGCCCGCGCCATAGTCCCGCTGGTCGGCGCGGAACTGGGCATCACCTTTGTGGCGATTGCCGGCTGCGAATCCTCTTTTGGCACCAATAACTACACCAATCATGGGTATACCGGCTATGGAACATGCCACGGGGCCCGGTCATTCGGGGCCTGGCAAATTAACATGCAAGCCCATGGATCGTATCTGCAATCGGCCACAGGGAGCACGAATGCCTGTACCTGGGCCAATTGGCTCCTGAATCTGACGAATAACGCCCATGCCGCCGTCGCGGTGTACCATGCCGCGGGGGGTTTTGGCCCCTGGAGTACCTTTACTGATGGATGCTACAAGCAGAATCTGAGTGTGGCGACGCAGGCCGTGGCGAATGTGGGCAAAACCTCGCCCCCCAGTACTTCCACCCCCAGTACATCATCACCTCTGCCCTTCCTCCCGCCCGGACCGGACTGGGTGCCCATCATCTTTATCGGCGCGGCGGGTCTGATGGTTGTGGTACTCTTAGAGAAAGCGGGTGCACACGATTCCCGCATCCAGGAGGTGTGAGATGGCGAACTTTGTGGCGGCGGCGGTAGCCATTTTGCAGGGCATGAGGGTGACCCCCACCCAAACGAATGTGAACCTCTTGGATGCCTGGATTCGGTGTGAAAAAGGGGATAGTGGCAACGCTTGGGAATGGAATAATCCCATGAATACCACCATGCCGGGCTACGGCGGACAGGATGTGCCCGGCAATTCTGCCGGGGTGAAAATCTATCCCTCCCAAGCCTTGGGCGTGCAAGCGACCGTGGCGACCCTGACTAATGGCTATTACGGGGATTTGGTCGATGGCTTGAAAACGAGCAATGCCCATATCTTCTTCAGCGGGACCGGCACCCAACAGATGGGGACCTGGGGGACGAATCCCAGTTGTGTCCAGGCGGTCTATCAATCCCTGCCACAACCCAGTATCCCCACGACCTCGCATCCGAGTACGTCTTCGACCAGTACGGTTGTCCGGGTGGTGCCCCTGACCAGTACCAGTATTACCGTGGTTCCGACCACCTCCTCGGTCACTTATACCACCTCACCCACCACTAGTACCCCGGCGACTTATGCCATCACGTCCACGTCTGGGGTGGGCTATCCGGTGACCAATTTCTATACCGGCAGTGGGGTGACGGTGCACCAAGAATTTACCAGTATTCCGGCCTCCGAACAACGCCTCCCCTTTAATGAACGTTTGCGTCAGGCACTGCCCACTACCGCTTATCAGGCGGAACCTATAGTCCACACTGCGGGCATTCCGTCCACGGCGACGACAGCAACCCCATCGATCCTGCCCTGGCTCCTCGGGGGCTTAGCCGCCTATGCCATCATTGAGTCGAATCCCCAATGGAAACAGAAATGGTTTGGCGGGGACGGACAGACACCGATGTTCCCCTTCTAATCCGACACGTCACGTCAGGGCTTCCCTCTGACGCTCCTCTGTGCTATACTGGCCCCTGGGAGGAGGCCGAGAACCCTGATGTATAATGCGGCACTGATGGATAGTCCATCGATTGCCATCTGTATTCCGTCCACGGCGGGACGCCATCCCTCCATCTTTTGGGCGATGCAACTGAAACTCTACACGATTCCCTACAAACATAAGGTGCTCATGCGCACCGATTATGCCGTGGATCTCAACCGGGAGGGGCTAGCCGAATTGGCCCTGGCGGAAGGGGTCTCCCATATTCTGTGGTGGGATGATGATATCTGGCCGCCGATGGGAGCGGTTTCGCGCATGATGGCACACCGCGCCCCGATTGTCAGCGGCAATTATGTCGATAAAAAGGGCTGGTCGATTGCGGCGCGCTTTAATGCGGACGACATGATGGTGCAACGGGCCGAACCCCAGGGCGACGGGCATATTTTGGTGGATATGGTCGGTTTGGGCTTCTGTCTCATGGAAACCCGGATTCTGACCCAATTGCCGAAACCCTGGTTCGTCTACAAGCCCGAACAGGGCGAAGATGCCTACTTCTTCCGGCAGGTCCATGATTTGCTCCAAATTCCTGTGGTGCTGGACTATCAAATTGCCTGTGGGCATGAAAATGTGGCTTTGCGCTATCCCCAGGGATGGCGGGCGGTGTTTGAACCCCAACCGGAGGTGACCCAAGTTGCGTATCGCTCTGATTAACGGATCGGCGGTGCCGACCCCGCCCTGGACCTATGGATCGGAGATTTTCACGGGGCAATTGGCAGGACAACTGGCCGCCCATGGGCATGACGTCCATTTGTTCGCCCCCGGGGGCAGTTTGGCCCCGGCGGGGGTGCATCTGCACTATACCCCGCAAGGTCAAGGACAGATTGTCCCCGGCCTCGACCAATATGTGGTCCAGGTCTATCGGTCGGTGCTGATGAGATGTGATGTGATTCACGATTTGAGTGGCAGTGTGTCCGTCGTTGAGACGTTAGCCGGAACGCCGCATGTGCCGCCGATGCTCTACACCCGAAACGGCATTGACTTCAACCGGCCCCGGTGGCATCGGCAGAATGCGGTGGTGTTGTCCCAAGCGGCACGGGTCTGTGCGGTGACGGGACAAAGTGCCTGGCATGGGGCGGAACCCGAATTTGCCCCGTATGACCAATCCCCCGGCACTTTGCCCTATCCCCAGGTCGTGCCGTATGGCACCAATTCCCGATTTTATCATCCGTCTGAGAGTGGGGAAGACCGCATGACCCAGACAGCACTCTATGTAGGTCGCCCCCATCCGTCGAAGGGAATCGACCATATCTTGGCACTGGCGGCAATCCGTCCCGACTGGCGGTTTATTCTCGCCTGGCGGCCCTTATTTGCGGACCATCGGCATTGGGATGCCTACTATCATCAAGAGGTCGAACGCCGGGACTTGCACAACATCATCTTTTACCGACTGCCCGAAGTGAATCATCATGCCGTCAAGCGGGCCTTGTATCAACGGGCGACCTGTTTCCTCCAACCGACCCGCTATATCGAGGCATTTGGCTTGACGGCCATTGAAGCCATGATGTGCGGAACCCCGGTGTTGCTGAGTGACCATGGCAGCGGACCGGAGATTGTGGAGAAAGAATTGTCCGGGTTTACCCGGAGTACCCATCCGTTTGCCGTGTCCGAATGGGCGGATGCCCTCGAAAGAATACCCCGGTTGGATTGTCCCAGTATCCGGGAACGCGCCGTGACCCGGTGGGATATGGAAGTGCCGACTCAGGCCTATCTGCGCTTGTACGAACGCTTGCGGAACGGCAAAAACTGGTAAACAATCTAAAAGGAGTGAACAATGATGAGTAAACGCGCTGTGATCCACCAACTGCTGGATCTCTCCCCGGAACACGCCTTGGATGAAATGGTCTGCCATCTGGCCGAACTCTTAGGCGGATGTCCATCCACGGAATCTCCCACCCCCGCCGCCCCATCCTGTAGTCCCACTGTCACGATTGACGGGGAGGTGGCCCAGGATGCCTTCCACTTTAGTGTGTCGATTGCCAGTCAGGGACACGGCCAATCCGTGCCCTTCATTCTGGATACCGGAGCCTTTGAGATGCTGTTGATGAAAGATGTCGCCGATGCCTTGCATCTGCCCAATGATGGGCCGCTCCAAATCCAAGGCGTGACCGGCAATGCCGAGGCCTATCAGAGTCATGTCGATGTCGAAGTCACCGATGCCCAGGGCCAGGTGCATACCTATCAGAACATTCCGTGTGTGGTGGACCCCTCGGCCACGGGCAATCTCTTTGGGTTCCGATTTTTCCAAGTCACGAATCAGGTGGTGGCGGTCAATCCCGACACGGGCAAGATGGGCTGGTATGCCGCATCCACATTGCTGAGTTAAGGAGGGGGAAGTGATGGCCGATCATGCCGCAGACCAACCCGCCAAAGGCCCCCTGCTGACGATGGACGAGGCCGCCGAATACTTGGGCATTTCCCGACGCACCTTAGAACGCCTGATAGTGGAAGCGCAATTGCGCCGGGTCCATATCGGCCAGGCCGTGCGGATTCCGGTGTCGGAACTGGACCACTTTATTGCGACGCACCTGGAATCCGAATATGGGGAGGAGGACGCGGATGAAGATTTGCCTAATTAGTTCCAGTGTGTTGCCGACGCCGCCCCCCGCCTATGGCGGATCGGAAGTGGTCGTACACAATTTAGCTCAGGGCCTCCATGCCCTGGGCCATGGGGTCACAGTCGTAGCCCACAAGGATTCGCCCCCGCAAGCCTGGCGCGTGGAGAATATCGCGGACATCGGGGATTGGAACACCTGGTTGGAATCGGAGAAATTTGACATCATTCATGACCACGGCTGGGAATTTATCGGGTGGCAATGGGCGGCACGGCATCCGGGAGACCATCGGGCCATCCAGACCTGGCATGGGCCGGAACTCAGTCCTCGGGTCCGATGGATGCCGCCCCCGGAGAATCTGACCTTGGTCGGCATCTCATATAATCATAGTGCGCTGTTAGCTATGCAAGCCGGGGGACGCCCGGTGGAGACGGTGTATAATGGCGTGAATCTGGATGCCTATCCCCTCTATCTGGGACCCCGAGATCGTCCACCCCTGGTCTTAGCTCGGCTCGATCCGGTGAAAGGCCAATATTTGACCCTCGACTTGCCCCAGGTGGAATGGGCCGGGACCGAACATTTGGTGGGCGACCCGGATTATGTCCGCTGGCTGATTGCCCAGGCCGATGGCCGCCGGATTGTCTGGTGGGGTGATGTCGGGGGGGAAACCAAGGTCCATTTGATCCAACATGCGCAGGCCATTCTCTGGGGCACTCCCAACTATGAGGAACCCTTTGGCCTGGGACTGGTGGAATCCATGGCCTGTGGTACCCCGGTGATTGCCCTGAATCGGGGCGGCATTGGGGAGATTGTGCCGGGTGGCGGCATTTTGACCGGGAGTCTCATCGAGTGGATGGCCACGGTGAAACAACTGATTCGCGGGGATCTGACGTTACCTGATCCGACCACCTGCCGGGAGAATGCGGCACGGTTCACGGCAGACCACATGGTGGAGCATTATGCCGCACTTTATGCTAAAATAACGGCAAAGAGAGGTGAGGACCATGGGCACACTGGAGACGTTTCTCCAAATCACGTCACACCCCTCGTTCACCCCGGTCTTGAATAAGGTCTTGGGGGTGGACCAGGGCCGTGCCCCGGACTATGACGCCTTACGCGCCGAAATGCATCAACACTATACGCAACTCCAACAGGACCTCGCCGCCGCGTTGCCGGTAGCCGGAACCACGGCGGTAGCGGTCGGGGCTTCCCAGTCTACGAATCTGGATGTCTTAGGATCCGTCCGGGATCAGATGGTGGAGGTGTCGTCCGATTATAAGGAAGCCTTGCGGTTTGCGCGGGAAGATGGCATGGCCCATCCTGAGGTGAAAGACCGGATGGACCATGCGGCCCAACGCATTGCCGATATGGAGCGCTTTTGGCTCACCCCGGATCGGTTAGCGACACTGCCCCCCGATCAGCGGAAGGAGGTCGAAGCCCTGCTTCCCAAGTTTCGGCGGTTTCGGCAACATGCCTTGAACTTCACCGTCACGCCGGATGACCTGGCGGTGACGAGTGAGGATGCCGGGAAATTTGCGACGAGTCTCCAAACCTACGTGACCACCGGGGCATTAGTGCTCCCGGACCTGCATAAAGGCCGTCCCAAGACTACGGAAACCCCCCGGACGGTGGACGTGCCGGAGACGGCGACCCTCACCGCCGATCCCCCACCCTATTCCCAGTATGCCCCGGAAATGTCCGTGGATGTGGGCTGTCTGCCGTGTGGACGGGCGCATATTGCCGGGAGTTTTGCCGCCTTGCAATCCGCCGCCGAGAAAGCGCAAGCGTCCGGGATGACCGATGGGGAGGTGCAACAACGACTCGCGATGGTGCAGGAAGAACTCACGGCGTTGATGAATTATGACTGGACCCCGGAAAAGATTGCCGCCTCCCCGGCTGATGAGAAGGCTATTCTGGACCAAGTGGCCCCGGCCACGCAAAAGCTTCTGGACACGGTTAAAACGGCCCACAGCCCCGAAGCCGTCCAGGATGCCGCATCCCAGGCGGGACAGGTCTGGGCGCAAATAAAGGATGTGACGTAACATGCACGCACAATTTGGATCGTTGACCATTGACGGGGCCTGTGTGCCCGCCAGTGAGGGACCAATGGTTCTCCCTTGTGGCGCGACACTGACCAATGTCGGGAATCGGGATTTGGTGGTCGCCGCCAATGATAAGCGGGGGGAAGCGGCGGCGATCTTTGTCATTCCCCCGGGGCAATCCCAAGTCTTACACAATCCGCCCTCGGGGATGTGGGTCTTGAATGTGGTCCCGGCGCAAACGATTCAGAACTTGCGGGAGGACGGAACCCTGGTTCTGTTAGGCATTTTGGGATTGGCCATTTACGGGGGCGTCAAAGTCATCGAACACGCTACGAACACGCATAGGAGGTAACAACAATGGCAACGGATACCCCTATCGTCATGGGAGGCACGATCATCCCCTATGAGTATGATGCCCAAGGCTTGCCGATGGCCCGGATGATCGTCATGGATGCGGCGGGGAATCCCCAAAACTCGACAGCGAGTCCCGGTGTCGTCAAAATGGTGGCGGGCACGGCCTCCGTGCAGATTTTGAATACCACCGGAAATCCCGGCATTATGGGCCTCACGGGACATCTGCCGCCCCTGGTGGCGAATACGCCCCATACCGTCGCCATGGTCACCTATGCGGATCTCCCGACCAGTAATACCACCTTTTATTTCACGGCCATGCAGGTGATGCATCGCCATGCCCGACAGCGGACGTTTGCGTTTGTGAGCACCCTGGATGAGGCTGTGACGATTGGGGCCATTTCCCCCACAGATTCTTACTATAATCCCGATGGTTCTAATGATTATGGGGATGGCACGGGCACCCTCGCCAAAATTGCCAATGGTGAGTCAGCGAGTTATGACTCGCAATCGCATCTGTCCTTGGCGATGGCAGCGGATAGTTTTCAATATGCGCTGGCGATAACCAATGTGCCGAGTACCGGGAGTCTTGGCGTGTATTTGACGGAGTTGTTCTAGGAGGTGATCCCCATGCCCGAAAATCTCTCCACAGCCGGCATGGATTATGGCCGGGCCTTTTGTGTCCCGGATGACAAGAAAACGGTGCCGTTTGACCAACTGACCCCCGACGAACAGGCGTGTACCATCCGGGTCGGAGATGGGTGGGAACAAAAGACCATTGCCCGACTCGGAGGGGTGGCGAATCCGGTAGCGATCCCGGTGGTGGAACGGTTTACCCTCACCGGCCATCAGGACAATCCGGTTGGCACGTTGACCTTTGCCGATGGGGCCGTAACGGTGTGTTTTACCCCGCAAGGCCCGCAAGGCCCGAATCAGTGCCAAGTCGTGGGATTTGGACATGAGGCGCTGGATGCGGCGCGGGCGGTGTTGCAGACGATGGGGGTGGGCAATCGTGCCACGGGCTAAATCGACCAAGCCGCCCTTCGAGGCCTACCGGGATGGGCTGACCCGTGTTTTGGGTCATCCGCCCTCCCCGGAGATTCTGGACCACTGGTGTCAGGGGATTGCGCACGTCATCGGCATGACCCCGCCCGGATGCCCCACTCATTTGCCTCCCGCGTCGGATTCGCATATAATAGAGCCGTAAGAGCGTCATAGTGGCCGATAAAGTGTCGGTCACTCACCATTCTAGCTAGTGGGGTGAAAAACAATGGCATCACTTGCTACAGCGCAAGCCAAGTGGGATCGCAAAATGGCGAATGCCGGATCGAAGTGGGCATCCAATTCTCAAGGGAAAGGCAACGCCATGTGTCAGGGCGTATCCGAGTTCATCGGACAACCCGCCCCCGGATGTAACGCCTCGGGGTATGACTCAGGGGTGCAGGCGGTGGGAGCCACGGGCTTTCAGTCGGCGGTCCAGGGCAAAGGCACGAAATGGGCCAATGCCTATGTCAATCGCATGACCGGACGCTAAGGATGACCGCGCCCGACCCACACGCGGGGCCGCATTATTGCCCTGCGTGTTTTTATCTCTTACGTGCCCACGCCATGACGCAAAACACCCCCGAGGCCTGGAATCGTTTTGAAACGTATTTGACGCACCCGCAGGATGAAATTGTCATGGATTTTATGGCCAATGCGCCCGTAGACCAGGTGCAACAAGCCCGGCAACGGGCCACGGCGATTGTCGCCTATCGGGAGGGACGGAAATAACGATGAAACAGACGGACTTATTAACCTTATCGCAAGCCATTCACTCGAAGACGTTCTGGACGGCGATTGTGTCGGCCATCCTGACGGTGGTGATGGCCTTTGGCGTCAATCTGAGTGCCACGCAGGAAAAGATGATTTTGGGAGCTGTGGCGATTATTGTCTCCATCGTCTTAGGCGGGTCAGCGGTCAGTTACGCCCATGCCAAGGCCGCCGCGTCCCTGCCACCTCAGCAAAAATCGGACAAAACCCAGCCGCCTCCCACGGCCATGTGATATAATGAGTCAGGGAAAGGGAATTTCGTACCGGGTGTGGGCCAGCAGGAGGGTTCACAGCCGGTACTTTTGTCTGGAGGCGACGCGATGGATGCCATTATTGCCACGAGTGAAAAACTGCTCACCATGAATCTGGATACGGGATGGGGCCATGTGCTCGATACGGGACGGGGACCTTATTTTGGGATTGGGATGACCGCCGATAAACTCTGGATTGCGGCACGGCATCGACCCGTGGACCGCATGAACACCCTCCGCACCATAGGCGGCAAGATTCTCGCCTGGACCTATGACGGCACCCCGGCGGCCTCCCTGGAAGCCCCGTTTCTCTTGCGGGACTTGCATCATATTCTCTGGATTGGGGAGACCCTGCTGGCGACCTGTCCCTATGATAACGGCATCGCCATAGGGAGACAGGGCCAATGGGATTGGTGGTTTCCCGTGGCTGATGGAACAAAAGACTTTCATCATTGGAATAGCCTGGCCTATCACGATGGGGATCTCTTTGTACTGGCCCATAATTGGGGTGCGAGTCGGGTCTACCAATTTACCTGGCCGTCCTTGCATCGCATCACGGCCTTTCCCCTGGGCCATGAATCCCATAACCTCTGGTGGGACCAAGGCCGCCTGTTCACGTGCAGTAGCCGCGATGGAGAAATCCGGTCCCTGGGGGATCATCCCATCATCCGCACCGGCCAATATCCCCGGGGCGTGGCCGTGTTGCCGGATCGGATGATCATCGGGCTTTCTCTCTACCAGCCCCCGCCGTATCCGGCCATTTATAATGCATGTGTCCTCGTCTATGATCGGCAGGGACACTATCAGCATGGATGGATTCTGCCGGGCGTCAACCAACTCAATGATATCCGAGTGCCCGGGGCCCATGATGCCGTAGTCACCACCCATCGGGGCCATCCATTCACCGTCCCGGAGGGATGCCCGGTCTTTCAAAGCGTGCCCCTGTCTCACCGACCCGATTAAGGAGGTGTCTGTCATGCCGTCCCTACCGATGGTGCCCCATTCTTCTTCCTTGACACTGACCGTCCTGAATGACTGGTTAGCCCATAAAACCACCCATACCAACGCGACGTATATTGATGCCTATAAACGGGTCCAGCAGGTGCTCGCCGGGCAATCGATTCTCCAGGTCCGACCCATCGATGTGGTGGATGCCTTGTATGCAGCCGGCTACGCCACCGCCACCGTGCGACTCACGGTCAATGCCATGTCATCCCTCTGGGGTGAACTCCAAGTCGCCGGGGTGGTCACCCACAACCCCTGGAAACATTGTCCGACCCGTCCGGTGAAAAATCGCCGGGCCCAGCGGATTCTCACGGAACAGGAAGTGCACCGGATTATCGAAGCCGGGGCGTCCCTGCGAGACAAAACCTTCTTACGGTTCCTCTATGCGACGGGCTGTCGGATTCACGAAGCCACCACCGTGACGTGGCAGGATCTCCATCAAGACTCGTCCGGGCGCTGGTTGCTCACCGTCTTTGGCAAGGGGGGCAAAACGCGGGTGGTCGTGCTTCCCCCCTTGTTAGTGGGTTATCTGCAATTGCTGGCCCCTCAGCCGAAGCCGGGGGATCGGATATGGCGGTTCAGTGATCGTCGGGGGGAATACATTGTGGAAGAGGCCACCCATCAGGCCGGTCTCGCCAAGAAAGTCTCCCCCCACTGGTTTCGCCATGCCCATGCCACGCATGCGATCCGGCATGGAGCGCCCTTGCATGTGGTCCAGCACTCCCTGGGCCATGCGAACATCAGTACCACCGGGGTCTACCTCGATGTCGAACCGGGGGAGTCCTCGGGGAACTTCTTGCCACCCGTGTAGGGGCGTCATTTGGCATCGTTTGGTATAATGGGGTCATACCCACAATAGGAGGAACGGATGATGACACCCAATCGCTGTCAAGAACTATTGGACTCCCTGACCGGGCATCTCGGGGAGGCGATTTATGAAGTGCTCACGAAGCGGCCGGATGACGTGGATTCCCGGTACCGGACGAAATGGGTGGATTTTCACACCCTGCATGGGTATGACCGGGAGGATTGGCAACTCCACATAGAGGCCCGGGTACGCGAAGACTGGCTAATTCTGGATTGTCAGTTTGTCACCCGACCGCAATCGGACCATCTTGTGCATGTGCCCAATCGTTTTCAAATTCCCGTCGCGGACACGACTCTGGTCGAACAAACGGTCGAGTTTATGATGATGGATAGATTCCCCGGTTCGGTCTCCTCGGGTCCCGTGACATGGTTTTTTAGCGTCTTGCAATTCCGCATTGAGGAGGGAGATTTTGATGAATTCATTACCCCGGATCATCCGCAATGGGATGACCCGGATGATACGTAAATGGCAGGCTGGGGCGTTAGCCCTGGTCATTATGCTGATCCCCATCATAGGATTGGGCGGCCAAGCCTTTGCCTATTATCCCAGCGAACGTCTTTTTACGGCGAGTTATTTTCCCCCGACGAACCAGACCCCGTACCTGGATTACGGTGCTGACTGGTATGGTGCTGTGCATATCGCCACCTATCATGGGTATAATGATGTGGTGGGGAGTGCCCAGGCCGCTCTCTATGATGTGGTCGAATACCCGTCGTCCTACTCCGAGGTATTTAATGAACATGGGAATCCAGACGGGTGGGTCTACTACGCCTCATTCACCAATCTCTATGAGCCATGGGTCTGGATCGGTGTATTAGCCCGCACGAACCTGAGCGGGAGCATCACTTCTGCCTACCCCTATACCGGCAGTCCAGGGGCCTTTACCTGGGTCAATGGCAAGTCTCAATTCCCCACGTGGTGGAACTACTGGGGATGGAACGCCGAGTAAACACCCCGCTTCACCGTTAATCTCCCGAAATTCCCTTTTCCGTCCCGATTCTTCCCTATCCTAGATGGTAATCTCTCCCAGTCTCCCCATCTCCCCATAAATGCCTTCTGACGCAATAACCGTGGTTATTGGGGTATTTCCTTATGCCTTCTGACTTATTCCGCATCCAGACCATTTGGAGACATGGTTTTATTAGCGATCCCGCGATCAAAAAAACAAAAAAATTTTTTGATCGCTTTTTTGTTTTGTTTTGCCATGATTGCCATTGATTGCCTGTTCGTATAACCGCACTTATCCGAACAGATGTTTGGAGCGAACATTTGTCTGTGTGAACAACCGTTCGTCCAAACACATGTTCATGCGAACAAATAGCCATTTTCCCGCAAATGGTTATTATTGGCGATGGAAAGATAGTTCTTTCGAACTATTGCAACATGCCTTGTGTTCTGTCAAACTAAGCATGAACCAAGAAACACACACAACCGCAATGCTCAACCAACCGAGGCAACAATCGCCTGATTGTGGAAGACCTCACGAGCATGGCACCACGCATAACCGCAAGTCATCCATGCGACTGCAAGGC
>JAJZAN010000114.1 GCA_021799435.1 Bacillota bacterium
GCCGCGCGTGTATTGGCGCTCGGCCGGTCAGCATTGGATCATGCCGCACCTGTGCCAAGTTCGAGGATCCAAGCTGATAGCGGAAACATCTGTCTGTCATACGGCTTGACGTAAGAGAATACCAACAACAAAGAGCGGCCCCCTGGGGCCGCTCTTTGGATGTCCGTTACTCGTTCAGTAAATGATTTGTCAACCACTCCCGGATGAGTTCCAGTCGTTTGACACGGTGCCAGGGCTTGCCCGAACGGGAGAGTTCGTGGCTTTCCCCGGGGAATCGGGCAAAGGCCACCTCCCGGCCCAACCGCTTGAGGGCGGCGAATAATTCCTCAGCTTGGCTGATGGGGCAGCGATAATCCTCCTCGGAGTGGAGAATGAGGAGTGGGGTGTGCATTTTGGAGACCGACATGAAGGGGCTGGCATCTAAATATCGCTGTGGATTCTGCCAAGGTGTGGTGTCCCATTCCCATTCGTCCAGGTACCCGACATCGCTGGTGCCGAAGAAGCTGAATTCATCGACGACCGAGCGCATGGTGACGGCGGCGCGAAACCGATCGGAGTGTCCAATGGCCCAGTTGGTCATAAACCCACCGTACGATCCCCCCAAGATGGCAAGCCGCTTGTCGTCGAAGAGCTTGGTATTGAGTGCGCGATCTAGACCAGCCATGACGTCTCGGAAGTCCTCTTCGCCCCAGGCGCCTTTGATGGCGGCGCAGAAGGGTTCCCCATACCCGCGGCTCCCGTGGGGATTGGTGAAGACTACGCCAATACCAGCCGAGACCAGGATCTGAAATTCGAAGAAGAAGCTGGGGGCGTACATGGTCATGGGGCCGCCATGCACCTCCAGCGCCAAGGGATGGGGTCCCACGCCCTCTGGGAGCAGGTACCATCCGTCCATTTCCTCACCCAAGGGCTGGGACTGGAAGGTAAAGTGCTGGGGCCGGGCCACGGCCACCTCGTTTAGCAATTCCTGGTTGTACTGGGTGGCCCGTCGCATGTTGAACTGGCGGCCATCATACTCCCCGGCGAATACATCGCCGGGACTCTCGGCGTCTGCCTGCAGGAGCACAAAGCGATTCATAGACCTATCAGACGCCCAGCCATAAATCACGCGTGTCCCTTCGGTGAGCCAGTGCTTGCGTCGCTCGGTGATGTTCCACTCGGCCAGCTGTACCGAGCCGCGAGAGCTCATGAGGGCGACCAGCCGGTTCCCGTCCCCCGAGATTCCGAGCCGCCGGCTGGGTGCGCCATGGGCATGCATGTCATCGATAGCCTCGTTGCCGAAGTCGTTGTCCTCAGGGTCCCAGACTAGTTCCGGTCGACCTGGGCTGCCGTCATGGAGAGCCGCGCGAAAGAGCTTTGTTTGCGTGTAAAAGCCCTCGGAGTAGCTGTGTCCGAAGTAATACAGCCATTGGCCGTCGGGTGAGAACTGCGGCGCGCCATAACTGCCGTGGCCATCGGTAATTTGCCGCTCCTCGCCGCTGCGGATGTCCAACACAAAGATGTCATCATAGGGTTTCATATCGGGGTCTTTTTGGCGATTGGACTGATACGCCACATAGGTGCCGCTGGGATGGATGGCGGCTTGGCTGTGATGGAAGGCGCCGTGAGTGAGGACCTCTGGCTTTTTGTCCCCATCCAAGTAGAGACGAACCAACTGGCGGTGTCGGGTGTGATCCAGATACCCAGCCGTGTCGAGCCGATAGAAGACGCGCGTGATATAACGGACGTCTTGGGTGTATTTTTCCTTCGGACCACGGTCGTCTTCCTGCTTCTTGTGGCCCTCCCGCGTTTTAGGCAACTCCCCACCCTCAAGATCGACCTCGACCAGGAGGCTTTGGCCGTCTGGGAACCAGACTGGGTTGGCCGCGTCTTGCGCCCAATCGGCTAAAGCGCGGGGTTCTCCACCAGCAAACGACAACACAAAAGGCTGTTGCCAGTCGTCGACGCGGCGTAGAAAGGCCAGGTGCCGGCCGTCCGGGGCCGGCCGGGGCGAGCTGTCGTGGGGGCCTTGAGTAAGCGGGCGGGACTCCAGAGTGTCTCGGTCGACGGCCAATATGTGCCGGCGGTACGTGTTCTTTTCCTGATCCATGGACTGCTCCACCACGTACAGCTGGTCGCCGCGCGCGTTGATTTCCACGTCTTCAGGGATCACAAACCGGAATAAATCTTCGGGAACCAGTGGACGTTTCACGTTCGACCTCCTACTTTTTTCCTGCGACTAGTTATATCCGATTCGCGCGGCAACGACTCTATTCCTGCCTTATCTTTTCTTTCCGCTACCAAGTTGGTAACATAAGTTGATATTGATCGCTGAGGAGGCCGCCGTGGACCAGCAACACATCCGCAATTTTTCAATTATTGCCCACATCGACCACGGAAAGAGCACCCTGGCCGACCGTCTGATTGAAAGCACCGGGACTCTGACTTCGCGGGAGATGGCGCCGCAGGTGCTGGATTCCATGGAGTTGGAGCGGGAGCGCGGCATCACCATCAAGGCTCAGGCTGTCCGTCTGTTTTATGAGCACCTAGGCGAGACCTACGAACTGAATCTCATCGACACACCGGGACACGTGGACTTTACCTATGAGGTATCGCGCGCGTTGCAGGCTTGCGAGGGGGCACTGTTGGTAGTCGATGCGGCGCAAGGCGTCGAAGCCCAAACCCTGGCTAACCTGTACATGGCCCTGGATCACGACCTCAGCATTGTGCCTGTCATTAACAAGATTGATCTGCCGAGTGCCGATCCCGAACGGGTCATGGAAGAACTCATGGAGATTGGCGTCGACGGGACCGACGCGGCCCTGGTCTCGGCCAAGCAGGGGATTGGGATCGAGAAGGTGCTGGCGGAGGTCGTCGAAAAGGTGCCGCCGCCGTCGGGTGATCCCGCATCGCCTCTTCGGGCGCTCATCTTCGATTCGCGTTTTGACAGCTACAAAGGCGTCTTGGTCTACATTCGGGTGACGGATGGGGAGATCAAGATCGGAGACCGGATTCGGTTTATGGCGACCGCCAAAGAATTCGAAGTGACGGAAATGGGGGTGTTCGGACCCCATCCGCTGCCGGTGGACCGACTCGCGACGGGTGAAGTAGGGTTCTTCGCCGCTCAGATTAAGACGGTGCAGGATACGCGCGTGGGGGACACGGTCACCAATGCCGATCGGCCAGCAAAGGAACCGCTGCCCGGCTACCGCCCAGCGCAGCCTATGGTGTACTCGGGCCTTTATCCCGTCGATTCGCAAGATTATGGGCGCCTGAGGGAAGCGCTGGAGAAACTGCAGTTGAACGACGCGGCGTTGACGTTTGAGCCAGAAACGTCGGCGGCTTTGGGATTTGGATTCCGGGCAGGGTTTCTGGGCCTTTTGCACATGGAAGTCATTCAAGAGCGTCTAGAGCGGGAGTACGATTTAACTTTGATTACCACAGCACCCAACGTGGTGTACGAGGTCCAATTGGTGACCGGAGAGACGCTCCGGGTGGACAATCCCGCTTTGCTGCCACCGGCCGGGGATCTTGCTGTCATTGAAGAGCCGGTAGTGGAAGCCAACATTATTACACCCAGCGACTACATCGGGGCTGTCATGGAGCTCGCGCAAGAGCGCCGCGGCACCTATATGAATCTCAGCTATTTGGACAACGTGCGGGCCATGCTGACGTATCGTCTTCCCTTAGGTGAAATCATGTACGATTTCTTCGATCAATTAAAGAGCCGCAGTCGCGGCTATGCCTCGCTGGACTACCAGTTGGACGGCATGCAGGCGGCCGATTTAGTGCGGATGGACATTCTGTTGAACGGGGAAGTGGTGGATGCACTCTCCACCATCGTGCATAAGGACCGCGCCTATCAAAAGGGTCGGGCCCTGGCGGAAAAACTGCGCGACTTGATTCCCCGCCAGCTCTTTGAGGTGCCCATTCAAGCCGCGATTGGAGCGCGCGTCATTGCTCGTGAGACGGTTAAGGCCATGAGGAAAGATGTGCTGGCGAAGTGTTATGGAGGGGACATTACCCGAAAGCGCAAACTCTTGGAAAAGCAGAAGGAAGGCAAGCGGCGCATGAAGTCAGTCGGCAACGTGGAGATTCCTCAAGAGGCATTCATGGCCATTCTTCGCGTCGACGAGCAGTGAGTGCGCTGACGCTCCCTTGGGGCCTCTACGTCCATATTCCCTTTTGTCAGGCGCGTTGCACGTACTGCGATTTCAACACCATCACCGGGATGGGGGAATCGGATCACGTCCGCTACGTAGAGGCGCTCGTGCGCGAGTGGAGTCGCGAGGAGATTCCAGGCGGTCCCATGGTGTCCATTTTTTTCGGAGGCGGCACCCCTTCCCTCGTTCACCCGCAGCTTTTGGCTCAGGTCATCCAAGCCGTGGGAGAACGGGTGTATGTGCCCCCTGATGCGGAGATTACCGTGGAGACCAATCCTGGTACAGTAACCGACGCGAAGCTTGGCATCCTTCGAGAAGCGGGCGTCAACCGCCTGTCGATCGGCGCGCAGGCGCGCCAGAATTCCCACCTCGTGGCCTTGAACCGCATTCACGATGTCGCGGCCATTGACGACACCGTTCGGATGGCGCGCGAGGCCGGCTTCACCAACATCAGCCTCGATGCCATCTACGGGCTGCCCGGACAGACGTTGGCGGAGTGGCAGGAGACCGTGGAGGGACTCTTGGCTCTGCGCCCCCAGCATCTCTCCCTCTATGCACTCATTGTAGAGCCCGGAACCCCCTTAAAGCAGCAGTTGGATCGCGGGGCGATCCGGCTTCCGCATGACGATGTCACGGCGGAAATGGCGGATTGGGCAGCTCAGCGCCTCACCGATGGGGGCCTCATGCCCTATGAGATTTCGAACTATGCGATTCCCGGATATGAGTCCCGGCATAACCGGTTGTACTGGCAGTTGGAGCCGTACTTGGCCTTGGGTGCCGGTGCCCATGCTTATGTCGAGGGCCGCCGATGGTGGAATGTGCGGGGCGTGCGCCGTTATATGGAGATGGTGGAGCAAGAGCGGGACCCCACGGATAGTGAGGAACAGCTGTCGCGCGAAGAAGAGATGCGGGAATATCTCTGGCTTGGTCTCCGCCAGCGCCGCGGAGTGGACCGGGATGAGTTCCGGGCGCGCTTCGGGCACGACCCGGTGTTGCTGTTCCAAGCGGTGTTGGCGGCTCTCCGGGATCAGGATCTTTTGACGGTTTCACCGGCAGCGATTCAGTTGACACGGCGGGGCTGGGACGTGGCGAATGTCGTGGCGCGGGCTTTGGTGGATGCGGAGCCTGCGGAACTCCCGTCATAGTCGCACTGCCAAGGAGACGCGACCGTCAAAATTAGGCCGGGGCGGAACAAGCTTCCTATGTTGGCAGCGCGTTGGGCAGGACGGTGGTCCATTCTTGACAGGGCAAATCCCGGGGTGATATCGTTTTTTGAGAACTGTTTAGCACTCTCTGAGCATGAGTGCTAAGAGGCAGCGTGGAGGTGAGCCAATGGATGCCCGAAAGCGGCAGGTGCTGGAAGCCCTCATCGACGACTACATCGCTACTGCGGAACCTGTTGGTTCGCGGACATTGGCGAAAAAGTACCGTTTGGGTGTCAGCCCGGCCACAATACGCAACGAGATGGCAGACCTCGAGGACCTGGGGTTTTTAGAGCAGCCGCATACCTCGGCAGGGCGGGTCCCCTCAGACAAAGGTTATCGTTATTATGTGGACGAGATTATGCGGCCGGTCGTCTTGGACTTGGCTGAGCGGCAGCGCATCCGACAGGCTTACCAAGCGCGCGTGCGGGAGCTGCACTGGTTTATTCATCAAACCGCGCGGCTGGTGTCAGAACTCACGCTGTATCCCTCCTTGGTGGTGGCTCCGCCGGTGGAGCAAGCCGCGTTGATAGATCTCAGTTTTGTTTCGCTTGGTCAGGACACGGTGCTGATGGTGTTGAAGACCTCCACAGGCATGGTGGAGAACCAGACGCTCTTGGTGCCCGAAGAGTTTGATTCCGACAAGCTGAGGAGCTTGGCAGAAGATTTTACCCAGGAATTCCGCGGCGTTGCCATCCACGAACTGAAGAACCGCATTCTGGATCCCCTGCAAGGGGATGTTAAGCGGTATCCTGAATTATGGCAGTTGGCCCTGAAGTGGGTCACGGGACACGACGGGGATGAGGACAAGGTCAGCTTGGCTGGGCCGCTGAATATCTTGAACTATCCGGAGTTTCGGGACGTGGAAAAGGTTCGGCGGGTGCTGGGCTTTTTAGAAAAGGAGACCGCCGTGGAGTTGGCCTCCCGGCACTATGCTGAGGGCGTGCAGGTGGTCATTGGAGCCGAATCCTCACTGGACGACATCCAGGACTGCAGCTTGGTCACCGCCACATACCGCGTAGGCGGCAACGTGGTGGGCCACTTGATGGTGCTCGGCCCTCGGCGCATGCATTACAACCGGGTCATGAGCATCGTCGAAGCGGTGTCGGACGAATTGTCCCGGGTGTTGCACGGCTAGATCATACAGGGGGACGAAGAGGTCATGGAACAGGACGAACGGCAGAAAGCCGACGAGCAGGAGCAGCTTCTAGATCAGCCTACAGGAGAAAATCCGGAAGAGATCGTCGACGAGAGCGTGACGTCGGAGGAGCCCGAGACCAACTGGGAAGAGGTGGCGCAGTCGCGCTACGACCAGCTGATCCGGCTGCAGGCAGACTTCGATAATTTCCGTCGACGCATGGACCGTGAGCGGGATGAGATTCAAGGTCGAGTGGCGGAGCGACTGTTGGGAGATTTGTTGCCCGTCTACGACAACTTGGAGCGGGCCCTCAAGTACATGCCCACCGACGGGGAAGCCAAGGCTTGGCGAGTGGGCGTAGAAATGACTTTGAACGGCTTCACGGAAGCTCTGGGGCGACTGGGCGTCAAGTCTATCGAGTCCGTGGGCGTGCCGTTTGATCCGCGCTTTCATGAGGCTGTGCAGCGGGTGGACAGCGATCAGCCGGAGGGTACGGTAGTGGAAGAGCTGCAGAGAGGATTTGTTTGGAACGATCGGGTGCTGCGGGCCAGCATGGTGAAGGTGTCCGCGGGCGCAGGCGCTTCCGAAGAGGAATAGTGAAGGAGCAGGAACATGGCTAAGAGAGATTACTATGAAGTGCTCGGAGTTAGCCGTGGGGCTTCTGCCGACGAAATCAAGCGCGCGTTTCGCAAATTGGCGGCGACATATCATCCGGATGCGAATCCCGGCAATCAGGAAGCCGAAGAGCGTTTCAAAGAGGTCAATGAAGCCTATCAAACCTTGTCCGACCCCGAAAAGCGGGCCCGTTACGATCAGTTTGGCCATGCGGCCCAGGACGGCAACTTTGGCGGGGGCGGCGACTTCGGTTTTGGCGGATTCGGTGGAGGCTTTGGCGACATTTTCGATATGTTTTTCGGAGCACAGGGTCAGAATCAGCGCCGCAATGGCCCCGAGCGGGGGCCGGACTTGCGCTATGACCTGACGGTTTCGTTGGAAGAGGTGCTGTCGGGCGCCGACAAGGAAGTCAAGGTGGTGCGCGAGGAGACCTGTGCGCGGTGCCACGGCAACCAAGCCGAACCCGGAACCAAGATTGAGACTTGTCCGGACTGCCGGGGCCGGGGAGAAGTGGAGCGGATTCAAGAGAGCTTTTTGGGCCGCATCCGCCGCATCGAAACCTGTCCGCGGTGTCGAGGCAACGGCCGACTCATCCAACAGCCTTGCAAAACCTGTGCGGGACGCGGGGTTGTGCGTGCCGAAAAGCGACTTACGGTCAAAGTACCGCCTGGCGTGGACGAGAGCACGCGGCTGCGGGTGCAGGGCGAAGGGGCGGCTGGACGGCGGGGCGGTGGCCCCGGTGATTTAATCGTGTTCATGCATGTGGCACCCCATGAACGATTCCGCCGTGAGGGCGACGACCTCTGGACTGACCTCAAGATTGGATTTGCCCAGGCTGCCCTGGGGGCAGAACTGGAGGTCGCCAGTTTGGGCGGTGGCCAGGAAACGGTGCATGTGTCACCGGGTACGCAGACCGACACGGTGTTCCGCGTGGCGCGGTCGGGTTTACCGCGCTTAGGCTCCAACGCTCGCGGCACCCTCAACGTGCGTGTCGTGGTGGAGGTGCCGACGCACCTCGGGGCCAAGGAACGCGAGATGCTTCGGATGTGGGCTGAGATGCGGGGCGAAGACGTGCTGCCCGAAGACAAAAGTCTTTTGAGGAAAATGAAAGATGCCCTGGGCCGATAACGGATCGCTGGATGCGTCTTACCTCCGCATCACTTGGAGGCCGCCGGCGTCTGAAGCAGCGGACGCGGTGGCCTTCGCCTATACACTGCCTCTGACAGGTTTGGAGTACGAAGACGGAGAGGCAGTGGACTCGCCCTTCACCGACATACCCATTGAGCCGGGCCAACCGTTTGTGCGGGTCTATCTGCCGCAATCGCAAGTGGCCTTGTGGCTCGAGCACATCGTGTCAGCATGTGCTGCGCGGGGATGGGAACTCGATTGGGATGAAGTTCAGAGCCAGGACTGGGCAAACGCGTGGAAAGCCTATTATCAGCCGCAATGGGTCGGATCAGAGTACGTCATTGTGCCGTCCTGGCACCAGCACTCACCCACGGACCAGACACATACCTTGTGGCTGGATCCTGGGATGGCGTTCGGAACCGGCACTCATGCCACCACCCGCATGTGTTTGAATGCCTTGGCGACCGAAAATTTGTCCGGACTGCGCGTCTTGGATTTGGGCGCGGGCTCGGGAATTCTGGGCTTGTTTGCTGCGCTTCGCGGAGCTGAGCAAGTACTGTTGGTAGAGCCTGACCCGGTCGCGGTCGATGCCATACACTATAATATTGGCCTCAACCGCCTGGGGGGCGTGGATGTCATTGCAGGGACCTTGGCTCATGTGCCCCAACAACGGTTTGATGTGCTTTGCCTCAATCTGATTTGGGACATCATTGCCGTTGAATGGCCTCATCTGCAGCCTTATTTGGCGCCGGGCGCCCGCATTTTGCTGTCGGGCCTTTTGCCCGAGCGCCGCGCCGACGTAGAAAGGCTCTTGGCGGGGACGGGTCACGTCCCAAAGCGAGTCACGGAAGCGGATGGATGGATCCTTGTGGAGGTGGCGCATGATCCGCCTGGCGCTTGATGTGGTGGGCGCGATGGGAACCCGTGTCCCCGTCAGCGCGACAGATTGGCACTATCTTACCCAAGTCATGCGGCGGGATTCTGGCGACAGCATCGAAGTGTTGTGCCGTGATGGACTGGTCTTTGAGGCGATTTTGCTGGATGGACAGCAGTTGGAAATTCGCGGGGCGGTCGCCCATGTGAGAAAGCCGGGTCGCCACATCACGCTCTATCAGGCATTACTCAAGGGCGACCACTTTAGCGCTGTGGTAGAGCGGGCTACAGAAGCCGGGATTTCCCGATTCGTCCCCCTGGTAACCGAGCGCAGCATTGTGCGCGATGTATCGCCCAACCGAGCCTCGCGCTGGCGCGCCATTGCCAAAGAAGCCAGCGAGCAGTGCCAACGTCCTGATGTGCCTCTAGTCGAGGACATGATGCGTTTGACCGATTTAGCTGCAACGAGCGGTTGCGACGCATTTGTTCTTGATCCCCGTGCCCGAGACGCACGCCCCTGGCTCTTGCCATCGGAAGCGCCCTTGGAGCTTGTTATCGGCCCTGAAGGCGGCTTCACTCCTACGGAACTAAACTTGCTGAGTGCACGAGGCTTCTTGCCCTTGTCGCTGGGCGAGCGTGTTTATCGCGCCGAAAACGCCGGAGCGTTCGCGGCGGTCCTGTTCTTGCAGTAACCCACAAGTTCCGCCCCGCTTGATAAACGCGCCTCTCTCCGGAGTCTCAACCACTTTTGGACAAGACTGCTAGATTCGTTTTCTGATCGCTCGGTCATGCTACCGTCGAGGGAGGTCGGAACGATGGGCAAAGTGGTTGAACTGAAATTTTGCGATATCTGTCATAAGCCGGTTGTGAAGCGTGATGCGACCTCGCTCACGGCGGGGTTTTTGGAAAGCACTCTCTGCAAGGAATGCTTGACCAAGTATGGACATCTCTACCGGCCCTGGTAGACCTTCGAGAGGTTTGACACCCTTTCCACCCAACCCGTATAATAAATTGAATAGACCCCAACCCGTGCGGGTGGAGGGGAGGGAGATTAATGTCAGAGGTCAAGGTCGGCAAGAATGAAAGCCTTGATAGCGCCC